>NZ_JBICKE010000030.1:0-53689 GCF_043103865.1 Pseudomonas sp. yb_5 | reverse complement strand
GGGCCGGGCCTGCTAGCCAGTTTCCACCCGCCGTTCACCATTGTCGCAGCTACCGTATTCGCGGGTAAACCCGCTCCTACAGGGCCTGTGTAGGAGCGGGTTCACCCGCGAAAGGGCCGTGCCTGCTGGCCAATGTCCACCCGCCGTTCACCATTGTCGCGGCTACCGTATTCGCGGGTAAACCCGCTCCTACACCGGGGGTGGACATACATCGGTTTAGCGGCGAAGAGGCCCTGCCTGGCGAACTCAGTGCGGTCCGCGCGGGATGGTCTTGAGCAAGTCTTCCGGGCTGATATGCCCCACCACCTGGGCCACCGCGCTGCCCGGGGTCGGCAGGTCGATGATGTGGCTCTTCATCTTGCCGATCACATGCATCTCGCACGGCTTGCAGTCGAACTTCAGGGTCAGCACTTCGTCACCCTGAATCAGCTGCATCGGTGCCACCTTGGTGCGCACGCCGGTCACGCCCTTGGCCTGCTTGGGGCACAGGTTGAAGGAGAAGCGCAGGCAGTGCTTGGTGATCATCACCGGCACTTCGCCGTGTTCTTCGTGGGCTTCATAGGCCGCATCGATCAGTTGCACGCCGTGGCGGTGGTAGAAGTCGCGGGCCTTCTGGTTGTATACGTTGGCCAGGAATGACAGGTGCGACTCGGGGTACACCGGCGGTGGTGTGCTCTCGGCCTTGCGCCCGCCACGCGGATGCGCCTGCACACGCGCTGCAGTCAGCGCCTCGATGGCTTCGCGGCGCAGGGCCTTGAGCTGCGAGTTGGGAATGAAGTACGCCTGTGGGGCATCCAGTTCGATGTGGTCGGCGTGGTACAGGGTGGTGCCCAGCTGGCCGAGCAGGTCGTGCAGCTGCTCCAGTGCCTGCTGCGGCTTGTTGGCTACGCCGAACGGGCCGTCCAGGGCCACCTGCACACTCACGCCTTCTTCACTGCTCAGGGTCAGCATCAAGCGCTGCTCGCGCAGGAGCGCGTGCCACTCCACGCCGACCCGGCGTTCGGAGGAGGTGCGTTGCAGGGCCTGTTGCCAATTGTGGTCGAGATTGCGCGACAGCGGGTGGTTGGGCCGCAGCTTGTGCAGGCCTTCGGGCATTTCGTTGGGTTCGACGCGATAGCGGTAGCGCTTGTGGCCGTCTTCTTCGAATTCGCCCCGCGGTTCGGCGATGTTGGCGCGGAAGCCCACCACTTCGCGCTTGACCAGCACATTGAGGCCGTCGCCGTTGGTCAGCGGTACGTCGGTAACCACGTGCATGTCACGCTTGCCGACCTTTTCCACTACACCCACCGGCAGGCCGGTGAAGGTTGGCGAGTCGAAGGCGCCGATATCGACCTTACGGTCGGTCACGAAGTAGTCGGTGCTGCCGCGGTGGAAGGTTTTATCCGGGTCGGGCAGGAAGAAGTGTTGGGTACGGCCGCTGGACGCGCGGGCGTACTGAGGGCGGTCTTCAAGGATGGCATCGAGCTCTTTGCGGTAATGGGCGGTGATGTTCTTCACATAGCCCATGTCCTTGTAGCGGCCCTCGATCTTGAACGAGCGCACGCCGGCATCGACCAGGTCAGCCAGGTTGGCAGTCTGGTTGTTGTCCTTCATCGACAGCAAGTGTTTCTCGAACGCAACCACGCGGCCCTGGTCATCTTTCAGCGTGTAGGGCAGGCGGCAGGCTTGCGAGCAATCACCGCGGTTGGCGCTGCGGCCGGTCTGCGCATGGGAAATGTTGCATTGGCCGGAGAACGCCACGCACAGTGCGCCGTGGATGAAGAACTCGATGGCAGCATCGGTTTCGGCGGCGATGGCGCGGATTTGCTGCAGGTTCAGCTCACGCGCCAGTACCAGTTGCGAGAACCCGGCCTGGTCGAGGAACTTGGCCCGCTCCAGAGTGCGGATGTCGGTCTGGGTGCTGGCATGCAGCTCGATCGGTGGGATGTCCAGCTCCATCACCCCGAGGTCCTGCACGATCAGCGCGTCAACGCCGGCATCGTACAGCTGGTGAATCAGCTTGCGCGCCGGTTCCAGCTCGTTGTCGTGGAGGATGGTGTTGATGGTGGTGAACACGCGTGCATGGTAGCGATGGGCGAACTCGACCAGTTCGGCGATATCGCTGACTTCGTTGCAGGCGTTATGGCGCGCGCCAAAGCTCGGGCCGCCGATATAGATGGCGTCAGCGCCGTGCAGGATCGCTTCACGGGCGATGGCCACGTCACGGGCAGGGCTGAGCAGTTCCAGGTGATTCTTTGGAAGGGACATGTCGTTATATTTTCGGGCTGTCACGGTTTAGGCGGGCATTGTAGCGGTGAAACGGGCTGGCGGCATCATTGGGGTGCCGGGAGGTGCGGGATCGGCTGGGAGTACGCGCAACTGTGGGAGCGGCTTTGGGTCGCGAACGGGCCGCAGAGCGGCCCCGGCGATTTTGCGGTCAGTCAACGATGTCGGGGGCGCTGCGCACCCCGACAAGCGCAGCTCAGCGCTTGGCAGCCATCGCCGTCACTTCCACACGCATGCCTTCAAATGCCAGCGAAGCCACGCCCACCGCCGCACGCACCGGCCAGGGCTTGCTGAAGAAGCGCTGGTACACTTCGTTGAACGCCGCGCGGTCGGCCATGTCGGTCAGGTAGATGGTCAGGTGCAGCACGCGGTCCATACCGCTGCCGGCCTTTTCCAGGGCCACTTTCAGCGCCTGCAGGGTGCATTCGCTCTGCTCGACGATGCCGCCCAGTTCCAGGCTGCCGTCGGCGTGGGTCGGGATTTGCGTGGTGACCAGTACGCCGTTGTACTCGGCAACGTCCGAGGAAATCGACTCGGCGTCCGGGTCCGGGGTGTAGATGATGTCTGCATTTGCCATGGTGTGTTTGCCTTGCAACGGAAGGAAAACGGCAAGCCTACGCGAGCGCACCGGCCCGGTCGAGGGTGCCTCGGCGTTTGAAATGCGCGGCGTTCGCCGTCAGAATCGCGGCCGATTGCAAAACCAGGGGTTTACGTTGAACGAACAGACTTTGTCCAGGCGCCTGGAGCGCGTGGCCGCCCATGTACCGCAGGGCGCGCGCTTGGCCGACATTGGCTCGGACCACGGCTACCTGCCGGTGGCCTTGATGCTGCGTGGCGTGCTCGAGGCCGCTGTAGCGGGTGAGGTGGCACAGACGCCGTTCGCCTCGGCCCAGCGCAATGTGCGCAAAAATGGCCTGCAAGAGCGGGTCACCGTGCGCCTGGCCGATGGGCTGGCAGCGGTCGAGCCGCAAGACCGTATCTCGGTGGTGAGCATCTGCGGCATGGGCGGCGACACCATGTGCGAGATCCTCGAGGCCGGCAAGCAGCGCCTTGGCGGCGTCACGCGCCTGGTACTGCAGCCTAATGGCGGTGAGCGCGAACTGCGCCAGTGGCTGGCGGGCAATGGTTACCAGATCGTCAGCGAAGAGCTGTTACGGGAAAACCGCTTCGATTACGAGATCATCGTCGCCGAGCCGGGCAGGGGGGTGTATAGCGCTGAACAACTGTACTTCGGCCCCGTGTTGATGCAGGAGAAAAGCGAGGCGTTTGTGGTCAAGTGGCGGCGCATGCTGCGGCAGAAGCAGCAGACCCTGGCCAATTTCCAGCGGGCCCGCGATGCGGTGCCTCAGGCGAAGATCGACGATTTCAATCAGCAGGTGGGCTGGATCACCCAGGTGCTGGCCTGATTCACTGCTGCGAGCAGTTGCCCATTTCCCGGTAGTCGATTTCGCGCTTCTGGCCCTGATGGTCGACGTACACCATGTGTGCGGTGCCCACCTGGCAGTCGGCGGCGTTACTGGCCGGGGTGATGGAGATGACCTTGGCCACGTCCAGCGGCATGCCGTATTCATATTGGCTGCTGACTGGCTGGTTGTTGCCGGCATCGGCAAAAGCACCGAACGAGGCGAAGGCAGCGGCAATGGCAAGGACAGCGATCGAGCGTTTCATGACAGGCTCCTTTTTTAATGGATGGCTAATGATCTATTCATTGGTCATCCACAATAAATGGGCTAAACCGTGATAGATTCCTGCTTTTGACGCAACAATAAGGAGCACCCCTTCATGGACATGCTGCATGCCATGCGTACCTTCACCCGGGTGGTGGAATGTGGCAGCTTCGCTGCAGCTGCCAATGCTCTGGATATTTCTGCAGCGCAGGTTTCGCGCATCGTTGCCGAGTTGGAGAACCAGTTGCAGACCCGCCTGCTGCACCGCACCACCCGGCGCTTGCGCATGAGCGAGGCGGGTGAGCGGTTTCTGGAGCGTGCGCGGCAGATCATGCTGCTGACCGAAGAAGCCGTGGGCGAAGCGCGAGGGGCGCACCTCACGCCTCGCGGCCATCTGCGTTTGCACTGCCCACACGGCATGGGGCTGTTGCTGATGCCGCTGGTGGCCGGCTACAACATGCTTTACCCGGAAGTGGTGATCGAGCTGACGCTGTCGCAGCGCAACCCCGACCCACTGGCAGAAGGGCATGACGTGGTGATCACCGTGGACGGTGCGCTACCGGATTCGCAACTGATCGCTGTGCCACTGGGCAACATTTTCAGCATCCCCTGCGCGGCCCCCGGTTACCTGGATACCCACGGTGTACCGGAGCGCCCCGAAGACTTGCACGGCCATCGCTGCCTGCGCATGGCTTACCCGATGTACGAAGGTGACTGGGTGTTCCCGCAAGGGGTTGACCAGTGCGTGATCGCGCCAAACGACAGTTTCTCTACCAACGTCGCCGACGCCATGCTGGTGGCCAGCGAGCTGGGCATGGGCATAGGCCTGCTGCCGTTCTATACCGCCAGCCAGGCGATCGGGCAGGGGCGCTTGTGCCGGTTGCTGGCACCGTATCGGCTGCGGGAAAGTGCGCTGTATGCGATGTATCCGTCACGCCATTACCTGGACGCCAAGGTGCGCACCTGGATCGATTACCTCAAGGAGCAACTGCCGGCGCTGTTCGAGGGGCATGCCAGGGTGGTGGATGATACGCGGTATTGGCGCTGAGGCGAGAAGTTTGCCGCTGATACATCCCGGTGGGAGCGGGCGCGCCCGCGAACACCGGCAAAGCCGGTGCCATCCACCGCGTCGCCCGCTCCCCCAAAAAACCGCGCTGCCTTTGCGTTACAGCGGATAGTGCTTCAATTCCCGCGCAATCAGCATCCGCTGGATCTCGCTCGACCCTTCATAGATCTGGGTAATCCGCGCATCCCGGTAATAGCGCTCCACCGGGTAATCTTCCAGATAACCATACCCACCATGCACCTGGATTGCCATCGAGCACACCCGCTCGGCCATTTCCGAAGCGAACAGCTTGGCCTGTGACGCTTCCGACAGGCACGGCTTGCCGGCGCTGCGCAGGCGGGCGGCATGCAGGATCAGCAAACGTGCGGCGTTCACCTGCACCTGCATGTCGGCCAGCAGGTTGGCGATGCTCTGGTGTTCATTGATCGGCTTGCCAAACTGTATGCGCTCACGTGAGTAGACCAGCGCCGCTTCGAATGCAGCGCGGGCGATGCCCAAGGCCTGGGCGGCAATGCCGATACGGCCGCCTTCGAGGTTGGACAGGGCAATGGCCAGGCCCTTGCCACGCTCACCGAGGATATTGGCGGCAGGAATGCGGCAGTTGTCGAAAGTGACCGCGCAGGTGTCGGAGGCGCGGATGCCCATCTTGTGTTCGCTGCGGTCAACCTTGAACCCAGGGTTGTCGGTGGGCACCAGGAACGCCGACAGGCCTTTCTTGCCCAGCTCCGGGTCGGTCACTGCGAAGACGATCGCCAGGCCGGCACGGCGGGCATTGCTGACGAACTGCTTGGCACCGTTGATGACCCACTGGCCATCCACCAGTTCGGCGCGGGTGCGCAGGTTGTGCGCCTCGGAGCCAGCCTGTGGTTCGGTCAGGCAGAAGCAGCCAATCACCTCGCCGCTGGCCAGGCGTGGCAGCCACTGCTGTTGCTGTTCGGCGGTGCCGTAGGCCAGCAGCGGGCCGCAACCTACCGAGTTGTGGATGCTCATCATCGCCCCGGTGGCGCCGCAGCCGGCGGCGATCTCTTCCACGGCCAGGGCATAGGCGACATAGTCGGTGTAGCTGCCGCCGAAGTCCTCTGGCACCACCATGCCCAACAGGCCCAGTTCGCCCATCTTGCGCACCACGCCATCATCGATCCAGCCGGCCTTTTCCCAGGCCTGGGCATGGGGTGCGATCTCGCCACGGGCAAAGTCCCGGGCCATGTCGCGGATCATGATCTGTTCTTCGCTCAGTTCGAGGTCTTGCATCTGTGTACTCCCGGGCTCACAGGCCTTCGAAGAATTGTTCGACCCGCTGGCTTTGCAGCGCGGCCAGGGTCGGCGGGTTCCAGCGGGGCTGCTTGTCCTTGTCGATGATCAGGGCACGCACGCCTTCGATGATGTCGCCGTGCTGGAACCACTGGCGGTCCAGGTGCAGTTCCATGGCAAAGCAGTCGTCAATGCCCAGCTCGCGCCCTCGGCGCAGCATCTCCAGCGTAACCGCCATGGCCAGAGGCGAGCGTGTTTCCAGCTGATCGGCGGTGGCCACCGCCCAGGCGTGGCTGTCGCCAAGGCTCACCGCACGCAGTTGCTCGACGATGGCTGGCAGGTCGGGCAGGGCGAAAAAGTGGTCGATGACCGGGCGCAACTTTTCCAGTGGCGCATCGTCCAGTACCTGGGTACCGAGCCTGGCCAGCAGGTTTTGCAGGTCCTTCAGCGGGTGGTCGCTGAAGTCGAGCTGGTCGAGGCCCTGGTCGAGGGCGGCGAGCTGGTCGCTGGCCAGGTACCAGTCGGCCAGGCCGCAATACAAGGCGTCGGCCGCCTGAATCTGGGCACCGCTGACACCCAGGTAGATGCCCAGCTCGCCGGGGATGCGCGAGAGGAAGTAGCTACCGCCTACGTCCGGGAAGTAGCCGATGCCGACCTCGGGCATGCCCAGCCGGCTGCGCTCGGTGACCACGCGCAGGTCGCAGCCCTGGGCCAGGCCCATGCCGCCACCGAGGGTGAAGCCGTCCATCACCACCAGTATTGGCTTGCGGTAGCGGTGGATGACCAGGTCGAGGGCGTACTCTTCGACGAAAAAGGTTTCATGCAGCGTGTCGCCGGCCTTGAAGCTGTCGTACAACGAGCGGATGTCGCCACCGGCACAGAACCCCTTGGGGCCTTCGCCGCGCAGGACCACGGCGTGCACGTGCGGGTTGTCGGCCCACTGATCCAGGTGCTGACGCAGGCTGCGCACCATGTCCAGGGTCAGGGCATTGAGACCGGCCGGGCGGTTCAGGGTCAGGTGGCCGATCTGGTTGCGGACCTCGGCCAGTACGTGGTCGGTTGCTGCCGGGGTATGAGCGTGCGCAGTCATTGCGTTCTCCCTGCTTTGTTATTGATTTTCCAAGTGAAGTCTGGAGTTCGCTGGAGGATCGCTGGATCCTGGCATGCGAATTTGCCTTGTACAATCGACAATTGTGCAAGGGTACCGTGCGTTTTTACCTTGTGCGAGGCCAGCGCGCGCCTGTGGCGTAGCCTTTACCCTCACGGGATTTCGCCCCCCGATTCGGGGGAACCCGCTGGGGGATCCTCCCCAACCTGATTCGGTTGACATCGCAAGTTGCTGACGGATATGAAATTTTTCTTCTGGCACACACCTTGCTCCAGCTCCCCACAGAGATCCTGTGTCCCGGAGGTGCAGCATGTCGACGCCGCTCAAAGGCCCCATCGTGTCATCACTCGTACTGGCCTTGCTTGGCTGGGAAGCAACCAGCGAGGCGGCTGTGCAGTGCCAGCGCACCCTGGTCGCCAACGTGGTGGCACTGGATCAGCCACTGATGTTCAACCGCCTAGGCGCGCAGAACGCCAACGGCATGATGTTTGCCCTGCGCGAGGATGTGGTGGACGACAAGCTCGTCCCGCTGAGCATGGGCGGGGCCGCCGTGCCGGGCAAGGTCACCCTGCGCCCGGACAAGCGCCCGCGGCCTATCGTGCTGCGCGTGGCGGCCGGTGACTGCCTCACGGTCAACTTGACCAACCTGCTGGATTACAAGGCGAACCCCAACAAGCACGGCATCGAGGCCGAAGAGCCCGAGGGTGAGGAAGAGGGGCCGGAGGTTGAAAACGAAGGCGGCGAAGGCTTTGTCGCCGACGAGCAGGTGGCCGAGCGCATGGTCGGCTTCCAGGTCAACGGCATGCAGGCGGTGAACAGCATTGCCGATATTTCCGCCTATACCGGGCGCAACGGCAACTTCTTCGTCAGCCCCGGCAGCACCCGCAGCTACACCTTGTATGCCGAGCGCGAAGGCGCCTTTGCCGCCACCAGCAAAGCCGCTACATTCGGCGGCGAGGGCACGGCGGGCAACGTTTCCAATGGCCTGTTCGGCCAGGTGGTAGTGGTGCCCAAACTGGGCCGTACCTACCGCAATACCCTCACTGAAGAAGAAATGCGCCTGGCCACCACCGGTCGAACCGCCACCGGCCAGCCCGTGATCGACTACGAAGCCCGTTATCCGCAGGTCGAGCCGTGGATCGCCGAAGGCAAGGCCGGCAAGCCGATCATTGCCATGGTCAACGGCAACGAGATCATCAGCAGCGAGACCGATGCCATCGTCATGGGGCCCAACCCCGACGGCAGCTTCCCCAGCTCTACTTACCCGCTGGAAAGCACGGGCAAACGCAACCCGGCGCTGCCCAACCGACTGGAGGCGTTCCGTGATTTCGCCTCGCAGTTCGCCGACGAGGTTGCCGGTACCCAAGCCTTCCCTGGCTACTGGGCCGACCCGGTGATGGGCCATGTGCTGGAGCCTACGCGCGATTCGTTCATGATCAATTACGGTTCTGGTGGCATGGGCGCCGAAGTGGTGGCCAACCGCTTGGGGGTGGGCCCGATGCACGATTGCCTGTCGTGCGCCTATGAAGAGTTCTTCCTCAGCGCCCACACGGTTGGCGATATCGGCACCCTGGTGGATGTACCGGCAAACGTCGGCCTGGAACACATCCGCCCGGGCGAAGTGCCGCCGGCCAGTGCCGTCGGGGTCAAGGCCAGCATGGCCCTTTACCCCTCAGAGCCTGCCAACGTGCACCACAGCTATATCGGTGACTTCACCAAGTTCCGCAACACCCACAACGGGCACGAGCAGCACATCTTCCACTTGCACGGCCACCAGTGGCTGTTCAACCCCAATGACGACAACTCCGACTACATCGATGCCCAAGGCATCGGCGCTGGCGTCGGCTACACCTACGAAATCGCCAACGGTGGATCGGGCAACCGCAACCGTGTTGCCGGTGATGCCATATACCACTGTCACTTCTACCCGCACTTCGCCCAGGGCATGTGGGCCATGTGGCGGGTACATGACGTGTTCGAAGAAGGCACGCGCCTGGAGGTAAGCGGGCAGGGCGAGAATGGCTTCCACAGTACCCCGTTCGCCCTGCGCAGCGGTAAGCCGGCCGTTGGCGCCCGGGCCCTGCCCGATGGCGAGATCATTGCCGGTACGCCTATTCCGGCCATCGTGCCGTTGCCCGGCAAGGCAATGGCGCCCATGCCCGGCAAAGTCGTGGTCGTGCCCAAGCTCTCCGAGGCGTTGGTTGCCGCCAACGATGATGACCACGAAGACGAGGATGATGACGACTACGCCAGTGAGGCGCCCGTGCGCAAGGCCGTGGGCTCGCTGGCGCTGGTCGACCGCACCGAGGCCAACCGCAACGCCGACGGCACGTTGAAAAACCCAGGCTACCCGTTCTGGATCGGCGGTATGGAAAGCAGCGTCGGCAATCGCCCGCCAACCCCGCCCCTGGACATGCTCGACCCGGCCCTGGCCCGGCAACTGAAAGACAGCGGTAAAGCCCTGTGGGCCAACCTGGATGCGAACCAGGTCGATGGCTGGGACGGCGGCCTTGGCCGCCATGCACTGGACGGTGTGTCCGCCGGTGGTGTAGCGGATACCACCACCACCAAACTGGACTTCACCAAGGTCGTGCACAAGGCCAAGCCCATCTACCTGCCTGAAGAGGGCACCGATGTCGAGCAGGCAGCCATGCAGTTCCACGCCATGGGTGAACACCCCAGCTATGCACTGATCCCCGGTAACCAGCCAGTGGCCAAGGCGTTCCGCACCAACGGCGCCTTGCCGACTGCGGGTGCGCCGTACTACGAGCCCTGCATGGATGACCGTGGAAAACGCCTGACGCAGTCCTCCGGGGTCGGTGAGTTCAACAGTGGAGAGAGCCTGACGGGTGTGAACTTCCGTGGCGCCTCGGCCTTCACTGCCGACCGCCCACGCATCTACAAAGGGGCCAATATCCAGTTCGACGCGGTGTACAACAAAGTGGGCTACCACTTCCCGCAGGCACGCATCATCGCCCTGTGGGAGGACGCCTGGCCGGTCATTACCAAGCAGCGCCCGCCAGAGCCGCTGGTGATGCGCATGAACACCTTCGACTGCGCGATGTACCAGCACACCAACCTGATCCCAAACATCTATGAGATGGACGATTACCAGGTGCGCACCCCGACCGACGTGATCGGCCAGCACATCCACCTGCCCAAATGGGACCTGACCGCCGCCGACGGCTCGGCCAACGGCTGGAACTACGAAGACGGCATTCTTTCGCCCGGTAGCGTGGTCGAGCGTGTGCATGCCATTCGCACTTACAACGGTTGCACCGAAGGGGATAGCCGCGATGGCACCGCTGCCTGCCCGAAAGCCAGGCAGCACCCGTACTTCGGCCGCTTTGGCCGCGCCGACTGGCTGGGCGCACGTACAGCCATGCAGCGCTGGTTCGCCGACCCGCTGGTGAACGTGCATAACGTCGACCGTGGCCTGGGCACCATCTTCACCCATGACCACCTTGGCCCATCGACCCACCAGCAAGTGGGCCTGTATGCCACCGTGCTGGCCGAACCGGCCGGCTCCACCTGGTACCACGCCGAAACCGGCGAGCAGCTGTACAACCCGGCCACGCGCCAGGACGGCGGCCCGACCTCGTGGCAGGCGGTGATCCAGACCGGCGACCACGATGGCGACGGCAAGAACGACAGCTACCGCGAGTTCTTCCTGGAGTACAGCGACTTCCAGCATGCCTATGAAGCCGGCGTGTACGTTGGTGCCGGGCCGGACGGCATTCCCAATGCCCAGTCGTACCCGGCCACCGCCGACAGCTTCCGCTACGCCATCAACCCGCCCGTGCGTGGCAAGGCGTCGAGCCTGCTTGAGGCCATCGTCGAGGAACGTGGTGGGATCAACCCTGGCTGCCCAAGCCGGCCATGCCCGCAGGCGATCTCGGTGGATGACCCGGGGATGTTCGTCGTCAACTACCGTAACGAGCCCCTGGCCCTGCGCGTGTATGACCCGAACAAGGTTGGCCCGGACGGCAAGCGTGGCATGCAGGCCGACGGCCTGGCCGGCGACCTCAGCTATGCCCTGCAAACCCGTACCGACCGCGCTATCCCGGCGATGAACCTGTCGCCATCGGCGATCACCTCAGCGGTCGGCCCCACCGGCGGCACCACGCTGTTCCCGCCACATATCAACACGGCTGGCGCCGAGCCGGGCGACCCGTTCACCCCGTTGCTGCGTACCTACTCCGGTGACAACGTGCGCCTGCGCATGCACGCCGGAGGCCACGAAGAGGAGCACAACGTCACCCTGCACGGCGTGAAATGGCTGCAGAACGGTTCTGGCTTCGGTAGCAGCTCCAACTCGGGCTGGAAGTCGTCGCAAATGATCGGCATCTCCGAGCAGCTGGGCTTCATGGCGCCGGTGTCGATGATCTCCAGTTCGGCAGCCACCAACGGCGACTACCTGTACTCGCTGGACGCCGCCCTGGAAGGCTACTGGAACGGTATCTGGGGCATCATGCGCAACTACACCGCGCAGCGTGCCGACCTGTTCCCGCTGCCCAACAACCCGCAGCCGGTGGCCATGCGCAACACCGTGAACTTTAACGGCATCTGCCCGAAAACCACGGCCAACCCCAACGGCATTGGCACCCGCACTACGGTCAAGCGCAACTACGAGATCGTCGCTGCGCTGGCCAACGACATCCTCGAAAACCGTAACGGCGTCAGCATCAATGACCCGGCGGGCATCGGCCAGCATGTCGGCGGCGCGCTCAAGGCCGACGGTGGCACCCTGGTGTTCAACAGCCGCAAAACCGCCATCCCGCTGGTCAGTGGGGTAGACCCTGAAGATGGGGCGACCTTCACCATCGGTGGCCACAGTGCGCCGCTGCATGACCCGACTGCGATCCTGTACGTGCGCAAGGCTGACCTCGATACCACCACCGGTAAGCTCAAGCCGGGTGTCCCGGTAGAGCCCCTGGTACTGCGCGCCAATGCCGGCGACTGCATCAGTATCACCCTGGAGAACCGCTTGCCACTGGTGATGCCAGACCTGTCGAGCACTGCAGTAATGCACAACGTGGTCAAACGTGACCGCTTCGACAGCGAAGGCTCCACCGCCTTTGCCAACAACCTGATGCGGCCGTCCAGCCACGTGGGCCTGCATGCGCAACTGCTGGCCTACGACATCACCAAGTCCGACGGTGCCAACGTTGGCCTGAACCCGGTGCAGACCGTGCCACCGCGTGCCGGCACCAGCGGCGCTTACCCGACCAAGGAGTATCAGTACTACGCCGGCCACCTGGAGCGTGAAGGCAAACCGGTGTCGCAATTGGGCCGCACAGTGGACAACATCAAGACCACGCCTATCGAGTTCGGTGGCCTCAACCTGACCCCGTCAGACTTCATCAAACAGCCGCAGAAAGGTCTGGTGGGTGCCATGAGCATCCTGCCGCAAACCGCCACCTGGACCGAGGATACTGCGACCCGTACCCAGGCCACGGTGAAGGTCAGTGGCCAGCCGGACTACCGCGACTTCGTCACAGTGTGGCAGCGCGCACTGAACATGCGCTGGGCCGACGGTCGTCCGGTAGAAGGTATCAATGTCGAAGGCAACGGCGCTGCCGGTGACCCGCAAGACAACGGCAACATGGCGGTCAACTACAAGACCGAACCGTTGTGGCTGCGCTTCGGCATGGCGCCCGACTCGCCATTCGGCCGCGCCAATGGCCTGGGCTTTGGTGATGTACCCAACGCCCACATGGCCTACGCCAACGCCCTGGTCGGTGGCGACCCGCAAACCCCGGTGCTGTACGCCAAGCCTGGGCAACCGGTGCGCAACCATATCGTGATGCCCAGTGGTGGCAGCCGCGGCATGGTCTACCAACTGGACGGGCACGTATGGCCACTGCACAACTACCAGGCCGAGAAGAGCGATGCGGACGGTTACCCGATGAGCATGCCCGGTATCGGTTCGGTGCGCTTTGGCTACAACCCGATGGCCATGTACATCGGCGCGCAGGAAAGCGTACTGCCAGCGGCGCACTTCAGCTTCATGCTGCCGAGTGCCGGCGGTGCCAACGCGGTGGCGGGTGACTACCTGTTCCGCGACTACGCCGCCTACGGCAACCTCTCGGGGCTGTGGGGGATCTTGCGGGTGACCAACGAAGCGCCGCCGGCAACGGCCCCGGCGCAGTGACGGAAGGGGAACGCGAGCATGAACAAAAAGACTCGCCCTGCTTACCTGGGGGTAGTGTTGGGGGTAGCGCTGATCGGCCTGGGCGTGGCGTACGAAAAGCTATGGTGCGACCCGCGCGAGCTGTTGCAGGAACGGGCCAATCCGCAGGCCTTGCACCGGCTCAGCCGGGACGGCGTAACCGTGGAGTTCGAGGCCCGGCCATTGGCCGGAGGGGAACTGAAGGAGGGCGATTTCGCCAACATCCGCTTCAAGCTCAGCGACCAGACCAGTGGTCAACCGCTGTCGGGCATGGCCCCGGGAGCCTGGATCGACCCGGTGCAGTCGGCCCCGGCGGGGGACCGCGAGCAGAGCTGCAAGGCGCGTGTGGCGCTGTTTCTCAAGAGCAGCATCGGGGCCCGGCCGCTGCTCGACCTGAACAGCTACTTCTTGCTGATGTTGAACAATGACGCCAGCCTCACCGTGATCGACCCGACGGTGTCGGTGGGCGGCGTGACCAGCACCATGGCCCGCATCGAGCTGCCAGGCCGGCCCATGGACTGGGCGGCCATCAGCGATGACAAGCAGGTTTTCGTGTCGATACCAGAGCGGGGCAAGGTTTCGGTGATCGATACCGAGACCTTCACCCGCGTGGCCGACCTGGATGCCGGTGACCAGCCGCTGCGCGTGGCCCTGCAGCCGGACCAGCTTCGGCTGTGGGTCGGCAACAACAGCAGCGACCCGGCCAAAGGCGGGGTAACAGTGATCGACGTGCCGGGGCGCAGCGTCCTGAAACACTTCAACACCGGAACCGGGCACCACGAAATCGCCTTCAGCGCCGACTCGCGCTACGCCTACGTCAGCAATCGCGACAACGGCACCCTGAGCGTCATCGGCATCCCGGAAATGCGCCTGGCCAAGACCATCAAGGTGGGCCCGCACCCGCTGTCGGTCAGCTATTCGGCGCTGTCCCAGGCCGTGTACGTGGTCGATGGCGAGGAGGGCAGCGTAAGGGTGTTCGATGCCCGCAGCCACCAGTTGCGCCACACGGTCCAGGCCGAGCAAGGCCTGGGGCCGATGCGCTTCAGTCAGGATGGCCGCTACGGCATCGTGCTCAATACGTTGGAGAACCAGGCCCTGGTCATAGACGCCAGTACCGACAAACTGATCCACCACGTTCCGGTGGCGGCCGAACCGTACCAGCTGACGTTCACCAAAGGCTATGCCTATGTGCGGGGCCTGGCCTCACCGAGAGTGAGCATGATCAATCTGGCCAGCCTGGGAGAGGGGCGCTCGCCAATCGTGCAAAGCTTCGAGGCCGGCCCGGCAGCGCCGCGCCAGGCCGGTGACCTGCCACTGGCTCAAGGGCTGTCGGTATCGCGTGATGACAATTCGGTGTTCGTGGTCAACCCGGTGGACAACAACACCTACTTCTACACCGAAGGCATGAATGCGCCGATGTCCGGCTACAACAACCGCGGCCACCAGGCCCGCGCCGCCCTCGTCGTTGACCGCAGCCTGCGCGAAGTGGCACCTGGGGTGTATGGCTCGACGGTGAAGCTGCCCGCTGCCGGCAAGTTCGACGTTGCCTTCCTGCTCAACCAGCCGCAAATCATTCATTGCTTCAGCACCGAGGTGGCCGCAGGGGCCAATGCCAGCAAACCCAAAGGCGCGCGTGCCGAGTTCATCGGCCTCGACCAGCCGCTGCCGCAGCACAGCGACTTCACTGCGCGAGTGCGGATTGTCGGTGACGACGGGCAGCCGCGCCTGGGCCTGAACGACCTGAGCCTGCGCTACTTCCTGGCGCCATCGTCGATGCCGCGCAACCTGCAGCTGCAAGAGGTGGGCGAGGGGGTCTACCAGGCGGCGCTGAACTTGCCTGAGGCCGGTGCCTGGTACCTGCATGTGCAGTCGCCCTCGTTGGGGCGCAAGTTTGCCGAAGAAAACTACACCAGCCTGCGCGTTCTGCCGGCTGCTGCAACCAATGCTTCCCAGACTGACGTGAGGAATGTGCGATGAACGCCAAGCATGCTTGCACACTGTTGGCCCTGAGTCTGGCATTTGCCAGCAACCTGGTAATGGCCCACGCCGGTCACGACCATGACGGTCACGCCGGACAACCGCCGGCGGCGCATCAGGAAAAGACCAGCGTGCGCTTTGCCGATGTTTCGCTGCTGAACCAGGACGGCATGCCGGTACGCCTGGAGAAAGACCTGGTGGATGACCATCTGGTGGTCATGGGCTTCATTTACACCAGTTGCACCACGGTATGCCCGGTGGTGTCGTCGATCATGGGCAAGGTCCAGCAGCAACTGGGTGGCCGGGTAGGCGAGGAGGTCCGCATGGTGTCGATCAGTGTCGACCCCCAGCGTGACGACGCCAAGCGCCTGCAACATTATGCCAAGGCATTCCAGAAGGGGCCGGGCTGGAGCTGGTTGACTGGTACCCCGTACGCCATCACCGAAACCCTGAAGGGGCTGGGCAGCTTCAACGCCGACCTTAGCCAGCACCCACCGCTGATACTGGTGGGTGACGGGCGTAGCGGGCACTGGACGCGTTACTACGGCTTCACCGACCCGGCTGTCTTGATCGAAGAGATCAACCGCCTCAGTGCGCGCCGGGTACATGCCAAGAGCACCGCCATCGCCGACCATCACGAGGTGCAACCATGAGCACTGCAACCGCCCACCGCGCTGGCATGCGTGCTTTCGACTGGCTGGTGCTGGGTAGCTGCCTGTGGATCCTCACGTCGGTGGCGTTCGCCCACGAAGGCCATGCGCCGCAACCCCCGGAGCCGCAGCCGGCACCGCAGGCGATGGCCAGTGGTGGCGGTACCCGCGACGCCAAGACGTGGTTCACCGACACCGTGTTGAAGGACCAGAATGGCCGCGAGCTGCGCTTTTACAGTGACGTGCTCAAGGACAAGGTGGTGATGCTCAACGTGATCTTCACCCACTGCACCGATGCCTGCCCGCTGATTACCCGCAAGCTGCGCGAGGTGCGTGAGGCCATGGGGCCAGCGCTGGCCGGCCAGGTGACCTTCGTGTCGATCAGCAGTGACCCGCTGAACGACACCCCCGAGGTGCTGAAGGCGTTCGCCGCCAAGCAGGGGGTGGAGGGGCCGAACTGGTTGTTCCTGACCGGCGACAAGGCCAACGTCGACTTGGTGCTTGGCCGTATAGGGCAGTTCCTGCCGAGTCCCGAGCAGCATTCGACGCAGCTGATTGCCGGTGATGTTGCAGGTAAACGCTGGAGCAAGATTCGCCCGGATGCACCGCCAGCGGCGATTGCCCAGCGCATGCAGCTGCTGACCCAGCCACTGGCAGGTCGGTGAGTATCATGGGCCGCCTGGGGAATTGGCGTCTGTGGCATCAGCTGTTGTGGGAGCGGCCTTGCGTCGCGAAAGGAGCGCGCAGCGCTCCCCTCTTTCTGCGCTTGAGCTGCCACTGCCGGGGCTGCTGCGCAGCCCTTTCGCGACGCAAGGCCGCTCCCACAGGGCTTGCGATTTGGCTCACATGCGCGCTTGGCATGGCATCTTCGACCTCAGCCTTGGCCCTGAACCTGACCGACCACGAACAAGCCGGCAAACGCCTTTACCGCGAGGGCGTTTCCAGTAGCGATGCTCAATTGCAAGCCCGGGTGGGCGCCAGCGACATCACAGTCCCCGCCAGCGTGCTGCCCTGCGCCAGTTGCCACGGCAACGATGGCCGTGGCCGTGCCGAAGGCGGTGTGCGCCCCCCCGGCCTCGACTGGCAACGCCTGGCACTCGGCCAGGGCCTGCGCGAGGCCAACGGCCGTCGCTACCCGGCCTATACCGACAGCAGCCTGGCGCGGGCCATCCAGCAGGGTATTGACCCGGCTGGCAATCGCCTGGACCCGGCCATGCCACGCTTCGAACTGACCTTGGCCGACCAGCGCAACCTCACCGCCTATCTCAAACGCCTGGCCCAAGAACGCGACCCTGGTGTGGAGGAGGGCGTGCTGCGCCTTGGCACCCTGCTGCCCGCGAGCGGTCCGCTGGCCGAAGCCGGGCAGGTAGTGCGTGCCGTGCTGGAAGACGGCGTGGATCAACTCAATCAGCAAGGCGGCATTCACGGGCGGCGCCTGGAACTGGTCGTACTAGACCCAGGTTCCGACCCGGTCAATGCCGAACGCGCCCTGCAACAGTTGCTCGAGCAAAAGCGGGTGTTCGCCCTGATCGCGCCATTGGCGCCCATGCTGGACCTGCGCCTGACGACCTTGTTGGCGCCACAGAACGTGCCGATGGTCGGCAGCACCCCACGCAGCGGCGGCAGCGAACAGATCTTCGACCCGCTACCCGGCTTGCCCGAGCAGTTGCTGAGCCTGGCGGAGCATGCCCGTGGAGCGCTGGGCCTGGCACCGGATGAGTTACGTGTAGTGTTTGCCGGTAACGAACACGCAGCCTTGGCCGAGCAGGTACGCGAGCGCTTACGACAGCAGGGCTGGGCGCCACCCGCTATCCTGGCTTTCGACGGCCAGGCCGTGGACGGGCAGGGCATCGTCTTTCTTGGCCGCGCCCAGGCCTTTGCCGAGTTGGCGGCGGCGTTGCAGGAGGCCGGCCGCGAGCCCTACCTGTTCGCCGCCTCCAGTCAGGTAGCCGGCGCTGTGGCGCGATTGCCGGCGCAGTGGTCGCAGCGGCTGTTTCTGGCCTACCCCTACGTGCCTGAGGACTGGACCGAGCAAGGCCTGGCTGCGCTCGCCGGGCTTCAGCAGCGCCAGGGCCTGGACCCGCGTCAGGCGTCGTTGCAGGTCAATACGCTGTGCGCGTTGCGCCTGCTGAGCGAAGCGCTGAAGCAGATTGGTCGTGATGCCAGCCGCGAGCAACTGATCGCTGCGCTCGAAGGCCTGCACGATGTGCCCACCGGCCTGACCCCGGCACTGGGCTTTGGCCCTGGTCGCCGCCAGGGCATGGCAGGTGCCCATGTGGTGGCGGTGGCCCTGCCCGGGCCGCGCTTTACTTCGGTCAGCCCCTACCGGCCAGTGCCGGTCAGCCCTTGAGCGGAGGTTGTCATGCGTATCCTGTGGTTGTGCCTGTTGCTGGTGCTGACCAGGGCGAGCTGGGCCGATGTGCCGGCGGCGCGGGTCAATGGTGTCGAGATCGGGTTGATGCGCCTGGAACGCTACTTCAGCGAGTACCTGGACGCCCAGGGGCGGGCGGTGACCAGCATCCGCAACCCAGGCCTGTATAAACGCCTGCGTGACCAGGCGTTGGACGAGCTGATCGACAAGGAGCTGTTGTGGCAGGAAGCGCAACGCCAAGGCATTGCTGTCAGCGATGAACAAGTGTCGGCGCAGGTTGGCGAGATCGAAGCGGCATTTGGCAGCCCGGCGCTATTCGAAAGGCGGCTGGCAGAGGCGGGCTTCGACAGGGCGCAGTACACTGAATACACCCGGCATGAGATGGCGGCACAGCAAGTGTACGCCCTGCTCAGCGCAGTCGACGCGCCGAGCCAGGGCGAAGTGGAGGCATTTTATGATGCCAATCAGGAGAGGCTGCAAGGAGCGCAGAACCAAAGTGATAATCCATCGGTCATACGCGAGCAAGGCCTGGCCTTGGCCAGGGCAACGCTCATCGGTCAGCGGGAGGCGCAGGCGCGCCAATCCGTGCGCCAACGTTTGCGCGAGTCCGCTAAAGTGGAAATCGCCGACTGAGCCCGTTGATGGCGCTTGCCCCAATGCTGGGGAATTAAGGTTTGGCAATATGCCATCATTTTCCCCGCTTGTGGGGAACGGGTGGGGTGCGCCTGCTCAGCGTATGTCGGTTACTGGCCGGCACCCTAGTAAAATCAGTGGCTTACAGTGGTGCAACATGACTATTCACGCCTGGCACGAAGCCTGCTCAAGTCTTTACAAGGGCGTACTTCGCAGACCGGGGAACCGGGCAGTATTTGGGAGTCGACCTTGGTGAACAGAGTATTGGTAGTCGATGACGAACAGACTCTTGCGCAGAACCTGCAAGCGTATCTGCAGGCGCAAGGCCTGGAAGTTCATGTTGCCCACGACGGTGCCAGTGGTATCGAACAGGCTGAAAGCCTGGCACCGCAAGTAGTTGTGCTGGATTACCGCCTGCCCGACATGGAAGGTTTTCAGGTGCTGGAGGCTGTACGCAAGAACAGGCAATGCCACTTCGTGCTGATCACCGCCCACCCCACCGTCGAGGTGCGTGAGCGGGCCGCCGAACTCGGTGTGAGTCACGTCCTGTTCAAGCCGTTCCCACTGGTGGAACTGGCGCGTGCGATCTTCGACCTGCTGGGCATCGAGCGCCGGCGCAGGGCTACGGACAATCCGGCCGAAGGGTTCGTCGAACGACGCCAGAACAGGAACGAATCGTTCCCCCTGCAGTTGTACGATGGAAGCTGGGTGCTGGCCGACCGCCGCCGTAATGGCGCCAAGCCACCGGAGCCCGACGACGATCAACTGCTCACAGGGGAATAGCGGCGCCCGCACCCCTGGCCGAGCCAGCCTGCGACGCGCCCCTGAGCGGAGTCGCAGGCCATGCCAGAAGCATTCGATGCAACCCCGGAATCTGCAAAGCCTGCACCGATGTCTTCGCGGGCATGCCCGCTCCCACAGGATGTATGCAGCCCACAGACCTGTGATGTACCTGTGGGAGCGGGCATGCCCGCGAAGAACCCAGCAAAAATTTCCGCCTACCCCCGCGAACTGCTGGCCCAGGCCCGTTTGCAAGCCACTGACGAGCGCCTGCTCGACTGCCTGGAACGCCTGGCCTGCGACACCCCCGACACCTTCACCCGGCGCCTGGGCCTGACCCTGCATTATCCGGTACTCGACAGCCACAGCCTGCTGGCCAGCACCCCACGCTTCGACAAGGTGGCCTTGGCCCAGTGCCTCAAGCGCGAATGTGTGCTGATCGAAGAGGGCGGCCAGTTGCTGGGCGTGTTCGCCGACCCCTTCGATCCCGCTCGCCTGGCCTGGATCGACGACGTACTGCAAGGCGCGCCGCTTTACCTGGCCCACGCCGCCGACCTGGCCACCTTCCTGGCCCGTCATGAAGAAAGCTTCCACGCTGTCGATGCCCTTGACCACGACGCTGAAGCCAGCAGCGAAAGCGACCCGCTGCAACGCCTGTCGCTGGCCAGTATCAGCGAAGATCAGAGCCGCGTGGTCAAGCTGGTCAACTCCACCCTGTACGACGCCCTCAAGCTGCACGCCAGCGACATCCACCTGGGCATGACCGGCCAGGGCCTGACCATCAAGTACCGCATCGACGGCGTGCTCAACGGTGCAGGCAAGGCCAGTGGCAGCGCCTTCGCCGACCAGGTGATCTCACGTATCAAGGTCATGGCCGAGCTGGACATCGGCGAAAAACGCGTGCCCCAGGACGGCCGCTTCAAGGTGGCCGTGGGCGACCGGCAAATCGACTTCCGGGTGTCGATCATGCCTAGCATCTTCGGTGAAGATGCGGTGCTGCGGGTGCTCGACAAGCAGGACTTGTCCGACCGGGTCAGCGGCGTGCAACTGCAAGCCTTGGGCTTTGCCGACGAGACCTTGCGCGCCCTGCGTCGGTTGGCGGCAGAACCCTACGGCATGATCCTGGTCACCGGCCCTACAGGCAGCGGCAAGACCACCACCCTGTACGCCATGATCAGCGAGATCAACCATGGCATGGACAAGATCATCACCATCGAGGACCCGGTCGAGTATCAACTGCCCGGCGTCCTGCAGATCCCGGTCAACGAGAAGAAGGGCCTGACCTTCGCCCGCGGCCTGCGCTCGATCCTGCGTCACGACCCGGACAAGATCCTGGTCGGCGAAATCCGTGACCCTGACACCGCCCAGATTGCCGTGCAATCTGCGCTCACTGGCCACCTGGTGTTCACCACCATCCACGCCAACAACGTGTTCGACGTGATTGGCCGCTTCAGCCAGATGCAGGTCGACCCCTACAGCTTCGTTTCCGCGCTCAACGCGGTGCTGGCCCAGCGCCTGATTCGCCTGGCCTGCCCGCACTGCGCCACGCCCTGTGAACACGATGACGACACCCTGTATGGCTCAGGCCTGACCCGCGAGGGGGTGGCCGGCTGGACGTTCGTCCGCGTCAAGGGCTGCGGCCATTGCCGTGGCAGTGGTTACCGCGGCCGCAGTGCGATTGCCGAACTGCTGCACCTGGATGATGACCTGCGACAAATGATCGTGGAGCGCCGCCCGCTGGCGCAGATCAAGACGCTTGCCTGTCAGCGCGGCCTGCGCCTGCTGCGGGCCTCGGCCCTGGACCTGGTCCGCGATGGCCGCACCACCCTTGAGGAGATCAACCGTGTCACATTCATCTGACCGTTACTGCGCCGTATTGGGCGCCGAGGGTGTCGGCCTGGGTCGCTGGCACAAGAACCACCACCAATGGCTGGGCAGCCGCGCGTTCAGCAGCGACGCCACCCAACCGGCCTGGGATGCTGCCGTCGACGGGTTGGCCGCGCTGCTGGCCGAGCATGCGGTGCGGGGTGCCCAGTTGCGGGTGCTGCTGTCCGCCCGCTACAGCCGTTTCTGCCTGGTGCCCTGGAGTGACGCCATCGGCCACCCTCGCGAGCTGGACGCCTATGCCCGCGCTTGCTTCGAAAACCTCTACGGGCAGCCGTTGGACGACTGGCGCATCGTGCTGTCACCGGAGCCTGCCGGTGCCGCCCGCATCGCCACGGCGCTGCCCGAAGCCTTGCTGCGGCGGCTGCAGGCACTGGGCCAGGAAAGCCGCCTGAGCCTGCGCTCGGTGCAACCATACCTGATGGCTGCCTACAACCGCTGCTGGTCACAGCTGGAGCAGGGTGACTTCCTGTTCGTGCTGGCCGAGCCGCGCCGCAGTGTATTGCTGCTGGCCGCCGGCGGTGCCTGGCAGCAAGTGCTGGCACAAGGCTGCGCTGACAGCGACCAGGCCTTGCAAGCACTGATCGAGCGTACCTGTGAGCTGTACGGCGAGCACCTGCCACGGGTGTACCTGCATGCCCCGGGCCGCTGCGACGTGCCGCAACTGGCGGCCGTGCAACTGTGCCAGCCGGCCGGCGAAGCCGACCCGCTGTGCGCCATGTGGCGGGCGGTGGCCTGACATGCGCCGCCTCGACCTGGAATTTCAGCCACGACGCAGCGGCCCGCTGGTTTGGTCGCTGCTCGTCCTTGCCAGCGCCATGGTCGCCGGCCTGGTGCTGCTGCAGCAACGCTTGCAGACCGAGCAAGTGGCGCTGGAAGCCAGCGTCCATAGCCTGGAACTGCAACTGGGCCGCCGCCCGGCCAGCACCGAACCCAGGAACAGCGCCGCCAGCCGGGAGCAGGCTGAGCGCCTGGCACAAATGCGCAGTGTGTCGCAGCAACTGCAACGCCCCTGGCAGCAGCTGTTCGCCATGCTTGAAGCCATGCCGCAGGACGACGTCGCGCTGCTCGGTCTGACGCCGGATGCACGCAAGGGCCAGGTGCGCATCACTGCCGAGGCGCGCAACCTCGAGGCGATGCTGCAGTACCACCAGCGGCTGGAAGCCAGCGACGAGCTCAGCGACGTGTCGCTGCTCAACCACGAGGTGCTCGCTGCGCGGCCCGAGCACCCGGTGCGCTTCACCCTCACCGCCACCTGGGAGACCGGCCATGCGCGCCCTTGAATCGTTCAGCAGCCTGATCCTCCAGGAGCGCCTGCGCATTGTCGGCCCGGTAGGCCTGGCTGCCGTAGCCGTAGGCCTGCTCGCCATTGGCGTGGGGTGTGCCGGTGTGCTGCCGCAATGGCAAAGCGTACGCGAACTACGCGCCACCGAAGCGCAGGCCAGCGTACAGGTAGGGCGTGTCAAGCGGGGTGAGCTGAAGATTGCGACCCAGCCCGAGCAGCAGGCCCTCGACAGCCTGCGACAGCAACTGCCCGGGCAGCCCCAGGCCAGCGAACTGATCGAGCGTCTGTACCGCCTGGCCAGCGCCGAGCGCATCAGCCTGGCCCGTGGTGAATACGCGTTGGGCATCGACCCCAAGACCGAGCTGGCCCGCTACCAGATCGTGCTGCCTGTGCGCGGCAGCTACCCGCAGATTCGCGGCTTTATCAAAGGCCTGCTCAAGCAACTGCCGACCCTGGTGCTGGAAGACCTTGAGCTGCAACGCAAACGCATCGGCGACAGCGAGCTCAATGCCCGCCTGCGCATGACCCTTTACCTGTCGAGGTCGTGATGAACACACAACGTGCAGTCATCTGGGCCGGCTTCCTCGGCGTTAGCGCGGCACTGGCCTGGGCGCCGGACCATTGGTTTGGCCAGGACGATGGCGTCGCGGCCTTCGCGGGTAAACCCGCTCCTGCAACAGAAAGCGCTGCGCCCATCGTAGGGGCGGGCTTGCCCGCGAAAGGGCCGGAGCAGGCCTCCCGCGACCTGTTCCCAACCCAGCAATGGACCAAACCCAAAGCCCTGGCCACGGTCATCGAACAGCCCGTGGTCGCCGCGCCAGTACTGGCACCCGCTCCGACCGCCCCAGCCTTGCCATTTGAATTCATCGGCCGCATGGGTGACCGCGACGACCTGCAGGTCTTCCTGCAGAGCGGCGAAAAACTCTACGTCGTGCGCCAAGGCGACGTGATCGAAGACACCTATCGCCTCGATCGGGTATCGGCCAGCGAGCTGAACCTGGTCTACCTGCCTTTGCACCAGTCGCAGACCTTGTCTGTCGGGAGCGCACCATGAAGTCGTCAAAGCTGTGCAAGCCTGCTCCGTTTCTGCTCGTTGCGCTGTGCGTGGCCATTGCCGGTTGCGGCTCCAGCGCGGTACGCAAGGACAGCGATCAATTGATGAAGGAGGGCCAGTACGAAGCCGGCATCGCCCGCCTGGAAGAGGCGTTGCGCGACGACCCGCGTGACACAGAGCTGAACATCGCCCTGGCCCACAGCCGCCAGGCGGCTGTCGAGGCCCTGATTACCCAGGCCGACAGCGACCGTGTCCGCCACGACTTCGCCAACGCCCGCATGGGCTATGGCCGGGTGCTCACCCTGGAGCCGAACAACCGCCGTGCCCAGGAAGGCATTCGCCAACTGGAGCTGATCCGCACCCTGGACGAACGCGTCGCGCTTGGCCAGGCGGCACTGCGCCAGGGCGACCTGTTCGGTGCCGAACGCTACATGCGCGAAGTCTTGCGTCTGGACCCGCAGAACCAGAAGGGCATGACCCTGCGCAGCGACATCGAAAACGTGCAGGCACGCACTGCGCAGCCGTACCCGCAATTGCGCAGCAAGCTCGAGCGGCCGGTCACCCTGGAGTTTCGCGATGCCAACCTGAAGACCATCTTCGAAGTGCTGTCGCAGGTGGCCGGCATCAACTTCATCTTCGACAAGGACCTGCGCCCGGACATGAAGGCCACCATCTTCGTGCGCGAGGTGCGCATCGAGGACGCGATAGCGCTGCTGCTGGAACAAAACCAGCTGCGCCAGAAGATCGTCAACGACAACACCGTGATGGTCTACCCCGACTCGCCGCAGAAGACCAAGGACTACCAGGAACTGGTCATGCGCACCTTCTACCTGACCAGCATCGATGCCAACACCGCGCTGAACATGGTCAAGACCATGCTCAAGACCCGCGACGTGTTCGTTGACGAGCGCCTCAACACCCTGACCATGCGTGACACCCCGGACGCCGTGCGCATGGCCGAGAAGCTGCTGCAATCGCAGGACCAGTCCAATCCCGAGGTGGTGCTGGAGGTGGAAGTGATGGAAGTCGCCACCTCGCGCATCCTTGACCTCGGCCTGCAATGGCCCAACACCTTCGGCGTGCTGAGCAACGACGGCAAACCGGTCAGTGTGCTTGACCAACTGAGGGGCATCGACTCCGGCCGCATCAGCATTTCGCCGTCGCCGCAGGCCAAGATCAACGCCCAGGACAAAGACATCAACACCCTGGCCAGCCCGGTGATCCGCGTCAGCAACCGCGAACAGGCGCGCATCCACATCGGCCAGCGGGTACCGATCATCAGCGCCACCTCGGTGCCGTCAACCCAAGGCCCGGTCATTACCGAGAGCGTCACCTATCTGGACGTCGGTCTGAAGCTTGAAGTGCAGCCCACCGTGCACCTGAACAACGAAGTTGCGATCAAGGTGGCGCTTGAGGTGAGTAATGCCACGCCGCTGGAAGCCACGCGCCAGGGCACCATTCCGGTTCAGGTCGACACCCGCAACGCGCAGACCAGCCTGCGCCTGCATGATGGCGAAACCCAGGTGCTGGCCGGCCTGGTGCGCAACGACCACAACGCCAGCGGCAACAAGATCCCCGGCCTTGGCGACATCCCGGGCCTGGGCCGGCTGTTCGGCAGCAACAAGGACGACATGAGCAAGAGTGAGCTGGTGCTGGCGATCACCCCGCGCATCGTGCGCAACCTGCCGTACCAGAGCCCGTCGGACATGGAGTTCTCCACGGGCACCGAGTCGGCCATGCAGGTGCGCCAGATGGCGCCACTGCCGCCGATGGACATGCCCGGGAACGCGCCGGCCACTGATGCACCGGTCGTGGACAGCCAGATGGCGGTCGTCCCGACCAACGTGAGCCCACGGCCATGAACACCCGGCGCCGCATGCACGGCTTCAGCCTGATCGAGGTGGTGCTGACCCTGGCACTGCTCGGGCTGCTCGCCAGCATGGCCGCGCCGCTGACCGAAACCGTGGTACGCCGCGGCAAGGAGCAGCAACTGCGCGAGGCGCTGTACCAGATTCGCGACGCCATCGATGCCTACAAGCGTGCCTTTGACGCCGGCTACATCGAGAAACGCCTGGATGCCAGCGGCTATCCGCCGAACCTGCAGGTGCTGGTAGAGGGCGTGCGTGATGTGCGCAGTGCCAAGGGCGCCAAGTTCTACTTCCTGCGGCGCATCCCGCACGACCCGCTGGTGGCGGCAAAGGATGAAGACGAAGGCGGCTGGGGCCTGCGCGCCTACGACAGCAGCCCAGACAACCCGCGCGAAGGCGAAGACGTGTTCGACGTGTATTCCAGGGCCCGCGGCAAAGGCCTGAACAACATCCCTTACGGCCAATGGTGACAGCCATGAAACGCAGCAAAGGCTTCACCCTGATCGAACTGCTGGTGGTGATGGCGATCATCGCCACGCTGATGACCATCGCCATGCCGCGCTACTTCAACAGCCTGGAAAGCTCGCGCGAGGCCACCCTGCGTCAAAGCCTGGCAGTGCTGCGCGAGGCGCTGGACCACTACTACGGTGATACCGGCCACTACCCCGATTCACTGGAACAACTGGTGGAACAACGTTACCTGCGCAACACGCCGGTCGACCCGATCACCGAGCGCAGCGATGCCTGGCAGTTGGTGCCACCGCCCGAGGGCGTGGCCGGCGGTGTGGCCGATATCAAGAGCGGTGCCACAGGGAGGGCGCGTGATGGCAGCCTCTTCGCTGAATGGTAAAGCCAATGACGGCTTCACCTACCTCGGTGTGCTGCTGCTGATTGCGGTCAGCAGCGTGGCCCTGGCCGCCACCGGCACGATCTGGGCGAGCGCCGCCCAGCGCGACCGCGAACGCCAGTTGCTGTGGGTCGGCGGCCAATATGCCCAGGCCTTGCGCAGCTACTACCGCGCCTCGCCAGGGCTGGCCCAGTACCCCCAGGATCTGGCCGACTTGCTGCAGGACAACCGCTTCCCGCAGGCCAAACGGCACATCCGCAGGCTTTACCCTGACCCGATCAGCAACAGCGACGAGTGGGGCCTGCTGCGCTCGATCGACGGCCGTATCACTGGCGTCTACAGCCGCTCGGACGCCACCCCTTTCAAGCGCAGTGGCTTCAGCGCCGAATGGAGCGGTTTCGAGGGGCTGGAACACTACAGCGACTGGCAGTTCGTCGCCGAGCAGGCCTTTACCGAAAGTGCACGCGGTGTGCAGACGAATGCAGGCCCGGGAGACACGCCATGAAGCGCCTGGCTGCGCTGTGCCTGAGCCTGCTGCTGATGGCAGGGGTGGCCACCTGTGCCAAGGCGGGTGCCGAAGACGAGATGCAGGGCTTTATCGTCGATAACACCATCTCGCACATCGGCCACGAGTTCTACTACTACTTCGCCGACCGCCTGCGCGCCACCAGCCGTCTGGACTTCAACCTGGTGGTACGCGAACGCCCCGATGCCCGCTGGGGCAGCCTGGTGACGGTGGAATTCGAGCGTGAAGTGGTGTATCGCCGGTTCCTGCCACCGAACACCACCGAGCTCAAAGACGAGGCCGTCGCCGCCGCCGACCTGGTCAAGCAGCAGATCATTCAACGCAAGCTGCAGCGCCTGCTACAGGACACCACCGACTTGGAGAGGGACGAGCTATGAACCACCGCATTCCACGTTGCATTGCCGCCTGCCTGCTGGCCAGCGCCTGTGCTGCCCAGGCCACCGAGCTGGTGTACACCCCGGTCAACCCGGCCTTTGGCGGTAACCCGTTGAACGGCACTTGGCTGTTGAACAACGCCCAGGCGCAGAACGACTACGACGACCCGGACCTCAAGGACCGTGCCTCGGCCTTTACCGGCACCACAGCCCTTGAGCGCTTCAGCAACCAGCTGGAGTCGCGGATGTTGTCGCAGTTGCTGGACAACATCAGCAACGGCAACACCGGCAGCATGGCGACCGATGCGTTTCTCATCGACGTCATCGACGATTCCGGGGCCTTGAGCATCAAGGTCACCGATCGTGCCACAGGAGAAATTTCGATCATTGAGGTCAGCGGCCTGAACCCCTGAGAGGGAAGGGCTTTTATGTTGGGGAGAGAACACCATGAAACGTCTGCTGAGCACGCTGCTGATCCTCACCGCCCTGGGCCTGCAAGGTTGTGGCCTGCGCGAACCGATGCCCGCTGAACAGGACTCGGAAACCCCGACCCTGACCCCAAGGGCCTCGACCTACTACGACCTGATCAACATGCCACGCCCCAAAGGCCGGCTGATGGCCGTGGTGTACGGCTTCCGCGACCAGACCGGGCAGTACAAGCCCAACCCGGCCAGCTCGTTCTCCACCAGCGTCACCCAGGGCGCGGCCAGCATGTTGATGGATGCCCTGAGTGCCAGCGGCTGGTTCGTGGTGCTGGAGCGTGAAGGGCTGCAGAACCTGCTGACCGAGCGCAAGATCATCCGTGCATCGCAGAAAAAGCCGGATGTGGCGGAAAACATCATGGGCGAGCTGCCACCGTTGCAGGCCGCCAACCTGATGCTCGAAGGCGGCATCATCGCCTACGACACCAACGTGCGCAGCGGCGGCGAAGGCGCCCGCTACCTGGGGATCGACATCTCCCGCGAGTACCGGGTGGACCAGGTCACCGTCAACCTGCGCGCCGTGGACGTGCGCACCGGGCAGGTGCTGGCCAACGTGATGACCAGCAAGACCATCTATTCGGTAGGGCGCAGTGCCGGGGTGTTCAAGTTCATCGAGTTCAAGAAGCTGCTGGAAGCCGAGGTGGGGTATACCACCAATGAACCGGCGCAGCTGTGCGTGCTGTCGGCGATCGAAGCGGCGGTGGGGCACTTGCTGGCGCAGGGGATCGAGCGGCGGCTGTGGCAGGTGGCGGGGGATCCAGCTGATGGCAAGGCCACGGTGGACAAGTTCTTGAGCCAGAATCTGCAGCCGTGATTGACTGTTAGGGAAGCTCTGATCAATTCAGCACAGGCCGCCTGACCTGTGCTGAATTTGCTTGAAAACATTGCGAATTTCAGGTTTCGGGCAACTTGATTGGAGTTTCCCTAAAGCATTTCGAGACTTTAGCTTGTTCGATGCAGGCAATAGTACAAGCTACCGGCTAGGCGATCGGCTTTCATTGAGTTAGTGAGAAGTTGAAATGGGATGAGTGCGTTCTGTTTCTTAGTATTTTTACCTGCTCCTGATAGTTGCGCCCGTGAAGCGCACTTGGCCTGCTGAGTAGAGTAGTGGAACCCACTGTAGGGGGGGCATATAGGTTACCGATCTCAAGCAATCCACGGTATAGTGGTATGATTTCAGGGTCTGTCGGGGGCTTGCCAAGATATATCGCATCTCTAGCTTGGTCTCGTTGCTCTAGTGTAACTTCGTCGATACCTGCTAATATTAAGCGGTCTCGGTGCTTCTTTATTACCAGACGGCTGAAATCTTTGCTTCTAACCGAAAAGTAAGCATCACGTGCCGACGCTTTGATCATGACTTCTGTGTGTGGTCCCTTGAATATTTCGAGACTCTCCATGGTGTAGAGGTTTGGCTTTTTTTTGTTTAATATTTTTATGTAATCATCATACATTAATTGGGATGACCGCAGGTTGGATGCTCTTAAATTTCCTAGCCTTGACGAAGGCGGTAATTTTTGCGCGGCCAGAATTTGTAGTGGCAGAACGCTGGAATGGCCACTTGGATCAACAAAGTTGATCGGGTCTCCTTGGCAGTAGGCGTAGCTGTTGATGCCGCCTGATTGAAATGGACTTAAATTGTCCGGCGAACAAAAGCGCATCAAGCACGGCTTGTATCCGCGCCGACCATTCCCAAGTAAATATCCATCGGATATTTTGTCGAGCGGCTGATCGTTGAATGCGAGGGTTGAGTGGTTAGCCGCCATGTGCCAACCATAGGGGGTATAGCGTAGCATCGATCATTGCCCCTGGTTTATTTAATATTGTAGGTATATATAGATTAGTGAATAACGGGCCGCAATCGTTATTTTTAACAGTTGACATATACTGTTGGGGTGTGTGGCCCCCGGGTTAATCCATGCCAGTGGCTCTCACAGTGTTACCTAATATCGCCTCCGGCGCTCAAAGAGGATCTGGTAAGTATGCCCCGCGAGGGGGGACGGTCCCCGAATGAGATGGTGCGGATTGATAGGGAATCGCTCCGGCGTTTTCGTCCAGGCCTCACCGATCACCTTGAAAGGAGTGCGCCATCGCAGCCCTATCGCGACACAAGGCTCCCACATCGGCCGCAGCAGCCGGCCAGGAGTGCGATCAGGCAACAGAAGTGTTACTGCGCATGCCCTCAGCTTGAAACCCTTCCCTGACCTCGGTAGTCTTTGCCCGCTGCTGTCAATCCAGCAGTCGGGTTTGGTCACCCGCAATCATCAAGGCGCACAAGCGCCCGCTCTGCGATACAGTTGGCGCTTTTTTGTGCCCGGCTGTTTCGTTTTATGGCGGCTGTGCGTGGGGCGCCTCCGTGCGCGCCGGTTTCCTTGATTCCCGGTTGACCAACCCGCGTACAGTCGCCACCCATTCGTTTGGTCACGTTGTGTGGCGACTCCAGTGAATCAAGGAGCGACACAATGACAAAAGGCTTACCTGATCCTCCTGTACGCGCCACCACGGCGGCCTCCAGTTTCTCCACCTGCGAATGCAGCCATCCACCGTTGTTCGCCGTTCGTTCCGGCGTGGATTACGAAGATGCGCTGGTGCACCTGTCCACGCTGCTGAAAGGGGCGTTTGCGACCAACCTCAAGGCGCTGGAACTGGCCAAGGGCACCTGCCGTGATCTGCTGTTGAGCAATGACCATGGGTTGGATTCGGCCAAGGCGGTGGTGGAGGCGTTGCTGGATGGGGTTGAGAGGCAGCAGCTGGCTGGGCGGAAGGCGGCGTCGAGTGCCTGACGGGGCTTGGGTATTGGTGATAGCGATCGATATCCCTGATTGACCTCGAGGGCCTCTTCGCGGGCTCGCCCGCTCCCACAGGTACAGCGCAGTCCTCAGGCTTGGTGCGAACCCTGTGGGAGCGGGCAAGCCCGCGAAGCAGGCGACGCGGTGGATCGCACCGGCAACGCCGGTGATCGCCGGCAAGCCAGCTTCCACAGGGATTGCGCCAGCTTCAAGTAACCTGGCCAGCTACACCCCAATCCATCCACTACCAGATGACGCCCAGCCATTTCTCCCGCACACTGCGGAAAATTCCCAAGCCCGTACCCCGTCACATTGCGGGGCACAGCCGGAGTAGAAAATGGCGCGACAACTAATAACAAACGCCCACGACCCGCTGCACGAATCCCGCGAGGCCCGCCTGAAGCTGGCCAGCGAAGGCGAACTACCGCTAGGGATGCTGCGCGACGAGATCGACGCCTCCTGGCGCCGCAGCCTGGGCCACGGCCTGGACTGTCTGCAGGGCGAACAGGTCGGCCTGGGCCTGGAACAGGGCCATGACCTGCGCCTGCTGCTGGAGCGCAACCGCCTGCTGATCGATGCCGTCGCCCCCGAACTCGACTACCTGGTCGCGCGCCAGGGCAAGGCTGGCATCGTCATCCTCGGCGATGCCCAGGCCAACGTGCTGGCCATCGAAGGCCAGAAGCACGTGCTGCAACGCGAAGGCCTGCGCGATCTGCACCCGGGCAGTTGCTGGAGCGAATCGCTGCGCGGCACCAATGCCATCGGCACGGCCGTGGTCGAAGGCCGGCCGACGCTGATCAACTGCGGTGAACACTACCTTGACCGCCTCAGCCCGTTCTCCTGCACATCCGTCCCGCTGCGCGACCCGCGCGGCGAGGTGATCGGCGTGCTCGACATCACCCGCGAAGGGGTGATGGCGCAACCGCAGGACAGCCTGTCGACCCTGATGCTGGCGGCCGGCAACATTGAAAGCCGCCTGTTTGGCCTGTGCCATCCGGAGCACCTGGTGCTGGCCTTCCACAGCCGCCCGCAGTACCTCAACAGTGCCTGGCACGGCCTGTTGGCCCTGAGCCTGGACGGCGAAGTGCTGGCTGCCAACGACAGTGCCTGCCAGCTGTTGCAGGTGCCGCGTCACGAACTGATTGGGCGGCGCAGCACCGACCTGCTGGGCGAACGTTCCCCGGCCTTTATCGCTCGCCTGTGGCAGGGCGGGGTCAGCAGCGTGCAGACGGCCAAGGGCGAGTTCTATTTCCGAGCCCTACAGCTGCCGCGCCATGGCCGGGTAACCCCCAGCACACCATCCAGCAAGCCGGCCTTGAGCAAACAGTCGCCTGCACTCGATGCTCTGGCCGGTGGTGATCAACGCCTGGCGCGCAACCTGCGCATGGCTCGCCAGGGGCTGGGCAACGGTTTGCCAGTGCTGCTGCTGGGCGAAACCGGTACCGGCAAGGAAGTGGTCGCTCGGGCCTTGCACCAGGCCAGCCCGCGTGCCGACAAACCGTTCGTGGCGGTCAACTGCGCGGCCATTCCCGAAGGGCTGATCGAGTCCGAGCTGTTCGGCTACCGTGAGGGCGCCTTCACCGGTTCGCGGCGCGGTGGCATGGTCGGGCGGCTGATGCAGGCCCATGGTGGCACGCTGTTCCTCGACGAAATCGGCGACATGCCGCTCGCCCTGCAAGCACGCCTGCTGCGGGTACTGCAGGAGCGCCGCGTAGCACCCTTGGGGGCGGGTGACGAGCAGGACATCGACGTGGCGCTGATCTGCGCCACCCACCGCGACCTCAAGCGCCTGGTCCAGGAACAACACTTCCGTGAAGACCTGTTCTACCGGGTCAACGGCGTGTCGCTGCGCCTGCCGGCCCTGCGTGAACGTGAGGACCTGGCGGCGATCATCCAGGGCCTGCTGGACAAGGCCGATGCGCGTGGTGTAACCCTCGACCCGGCGTTGACCGCGTTGCTCGAAGGCTTCGACTGGCCTGGCAACATCCGTCAGCTGGAAATGGTGGTGCGCACCGCGCTGGCCATGCGCGAGGATGGCGAGCAGGTGCTGACCCTCGATCACCTTACCGACTGCCTGCTGGACGAACTGGCCAGCAGCACAGCGCCCTCCGGCAGCCTCAAGGACAGTGAACTGGAACAGATTCGCGGTGCCCTGGCGCGCCACCAGGGCAACGTCTCGGCCGCCGCCGCGGCACTGGGTATCAGCCGGGCGACGCTGTACCGCAAGCTCAAGCAGTTGCGCGGCTGACGTGGGCGGCCTGTTCGCAAGGCTGGTGGATTCCAGCGACCCTGTACTCATGCGCCAGGCGTTGGCCTGGCTGTATGGTTTCGTGCGCCCCCATCGGCGTGCCATCGGCCTGTTGCTCAGCTTGTCGCTGGGTGCATCGCTGCTGGCGCTGGCGCAGCCCTGGCTGGTCAAGACCCTGATCGATGAAGGGCTGCTGGCCAAGGATTACCAGACGCTTTGGCACATGGCGGCAATCATGATCGGCGCGGGCCTGCTGGGCACGGTGCTGGCCGGCGTCAACCGCTACCTGCATACGCGCTTGTCGGGGCGCATCCTGTTCGCCTTGCGCGACGATCTTTACCGCCATCTGCAGCAGTTGTCGCCGACCTTTTACGGGCGGCGGCGTATCGGCGACATTCTTTCGCGGCTGGATGGCGATGTGGCAGAGATCCAGCGCTTTGCCGTGGACTCGCTGTTCTCGGCGGTGTCGGCGGTGATCGGCCTGGTGGGCGCGGTGACGTTGATGCTGATGCTGTCGTGGCAGTTGTCGCTGTTGCTGGCGCTGCTGGTGCCGATCGAAGTGCTGTGGCTGCGCTGGATGCGGCGCAAGGTGGAGCGCGAAGTGCGCAACTTGCGTGAGCGCTCGGCGGATGTGTCGTCTTTCCTGGTCGAGACCCTGCCGGCGATGAAGTTCATTCAGGCGGCCGGCCAGCAAGGCCGGGAAGCAGGGCGCCTGGACCAGCTTGGGCAAGGTTACATGCGCCAGTTGCTGAAGGTGCAGGTGACCGAATTCTTCACCCAGGCCATCCCCGGCACGCTCACCTCGTGGTGCCGCGCCTGTGCGTTCCTGGTCGGTGGCTGGTGGGTGATCCAGGGCACCTGGCAACTGGGCGCGTTGATCGCTTTTTCTACTTACATGGGCATGGCGGTTGGGCCGGTCCAGAGCCTGTTGGGCTTGTACGTGGCGGTGCAGCGCATGGCTGTCAGCCTGGGAAGGGTGATGGAACTGAAGCAGGAAGCGGTAGCGGTGCATCAGACCGCCAACCCGCAGCCCATCCCCGATGGCCCCGGCGAGTTGCGCCTGGAGGCGCTGAGCTTTGCCCATGAGGGGCGTCAGGGGGCGGTACTGGACAACGTGCGGGTGAGCATCCCGGGTGGCCTGAAAGTCGCCATCAGCGGTGCCTCCGGGGTGGGCAAGTCAACCCTGATCGACCTGCTGCAGCGCTTTTACGACCCGGACGCCGGGCGCATCCTGCTGGACGGCGTCGATCTGCGCGACCTTGATCTGGCTGCGCTGCGCAGGCGAATCGCCGTGGTCAGCCAGGACATCGTGCTGTTCCGTGGCACCCTGGCGCAGAACCTGGCTTATGGCGTGCCCGAGGCCAGCCGTGATGAACTGGAACGGGTGGTGCGCCTGGCGCGGCTGGACAGCCTGGTCGACAGCCTGCCGTTGGGCCTGGATGGCTTGCTGGGCGAGCGCGGCCAGCAGTTGTCCGGGGGGCAGAAACAACGCATCGCCATTGCTCGTGCAGTGTTGCAGGCCCCGGCGATCCTGGTGCTGGACGAGGCCACTTCGGCGGTGGATGAGGCCACCGAACGTGAAGTGATCGCGGCCATCGACCAGCTGTTCGCTGACCGCACGCGCATCCTGATCAGCCACCGGGCTTCGACCCTGGCCGATGCCGACCTGCACCTGCAACTGCATGACGGCCAGTTGCAGGTACTGGCGCAGGAGGTGATCAATCATGGGCACTGACGTGCGCGTTGGCATCATCGACAGCGGCTGCTCGCCGGAGCAGGCCAACGGCTTGCTGGATGCCCGCCGTTTCTGGCTGGAAGACGGCCAGTTGCGCGAAGGTGAAATGCTCCCCGACCCGCTTGGGCACGGCAGTGCGGTGCTCGCCAGCTTGCAACACGAGGCCGGTCCGGTGTCGGTGCTGGTGGCCCAGGTGTTCAGTGCCCAGGCCAGCACCAGTGCGTTGCAGGTGGCTGCTGCATTGCTGTGGCTGGTGGAATCGGGGGCCACGCTGATCAACCTCAGCCTGGGCTTGCAGCAGGACCGGCCCGTGCTGCACCAGGCTTGTGCCGAGGCGCTGGCAGCTGGTGTGCTGTTGTGTGCATCCAGCCCGGCGCAGGGTGGGCCGGTGTACCCGGCCAGCTACCCTGGGGTATTTCGATTGACCGGTGATGCGCGTTGTGCGCCCGGCCAGTGGTCCTGGCTTGGCACCCGGCAGGCGGACTTTGGCGGTTATGTGGGGGCGGGCGGCCGAGCGGGTGCGAGCTTGGGCTGTGCAGCTTTGAGCGGAAGGATTGCGGCTTTGCTGCGTGACGAGCCGGGTAGGGATCGCCAGCAGGTCCATGACTGGTTGCGCGATCACGCGGCGTTCATCGGCCCAGAGCGTCGGGGGCCCAGCCATGGTTGAGCCGCGCATTGTGGTGCTGGGTGCCGGCCCTGCGGGTGCCGCCACGGCCATTGGCTTGCGGCGGCTGGGTTACACCGTGACGGTGGTGTCGGAGTGGCGCCGTTTCGCGGCCGTAGAAGGCGTTTCGCAGCGGGTGCTGGAGGGCTTGCGTCATGCAGGCCTGGGCGGGGCCTTGAGCCAGGCGGCCATGCCGGCCACCCGCCAGGTGCACTGGAATGGCCAGCATCTGCAGATGAACCAGGAGTTTTTGCTCGACCGGCAACGTTTTGACCAAGCGCTGCGCGAAGACCTTCAGCGCGCAGGCGTGAGTGTGGTCGAGGGGCGGGTGCGTGAGGTCGTGCAGGGGGGCGGTCATCATGTGCGCCTGGACGATGGGCAGGTGCTGAGCGCTGATTTCCTGGTCGAGGCCCGAGGCCGCCAGGCACCCCTGGCCGCAGACCGCCTGCGTGGGCCGGAAACGGTTAGCCTGCTCAATGTCTGGCAAGGTAGCCCGGGTGCGCCTGCGTCGGCGGTGGAAAGCCTGGAGGATGGCTGGGCGTGGATGGCACGGCTGGAAGATGGCCGCTGTTACTGGCAAGTCACCCAGGACGCTGCCGGGCTGCCGGGGAAAGCTGGGTTGGCAGCGTACTGCGTGGCGTTGCGGGGCCGCAGCGCGTTGGTAGCCGAGCTGTTCGACGATCAGGCATTGATACCGGCACAGGTGCATGCACGTAGCAGTACCGCCATTCTGGCGGGTGAATGTGTCGGGCAGGACTGGATCCGGGTGGGGGATGCCGCCATGGCCGTTGACCCGCTGTCGGGCAACGGGATTTTTCAGTCGCTCTCTTCGGCATTGCAGGCGCCGGTGGTGATCAATACGTTGCTGCGCAGGCCTGAGCGGGCCGAATTGGCGCGGCAGTTTCACCAGCAGCGGGTCGAGCAGCTGTTCTCGCGTTTTGCCCGCATTGGCCGGGACTTCTATGCCCAGGAACAAAGCCGGGTGGGGCAACCGTTCTGGGCCCGGCGCCAGGGTTGGCCGGATGCGCAACCCCTGCATGAGGCGCCTGATTGGCGAGCGGTGCGGGTTGAGCGGCGGCCTGTACTGCGTGATGGGCTGGTGGATGCGGCCGAGGTGGTGGTGACAGCGGATCAGCCGTTGGGGGTGTGGCATTTGCAGGGGGTGGAACTGGCGCCTGTGGTGCGACAAATACGCAGTGGGCGGCCTGTTGAGGCGGTGTTGTCGGGGCTTGCGGGTGAACAGCAGAGGAGGGTGCGGCGGTGGCTAAGGGAGCAGGGGTTGGCTTGGTTTGAGATCACGAAGCGGTAAATCAGCTCTACTGGACACCGCACTTGAGGTCTGGGTCATGGGGTGGCACGTTCACTCTTACGGCCGTCTGATGTTATTGCTTAATGAGTAATTATCCCTGGGGTGAAGAGCTAAGGCCTCTATATTGCCTGGAGAAATTGTCACCGGATGGTAGAGAAATTTCTTATGGTTTTCTGAGCCTGGCTTGAAAGTGTTGGACTCGACAATTTCGATTGCATAGCGGTCAGGGGTATACACCTCACGGACGTGTACGGGGCCCTGATATCCCGTCACAGATGATTGAGTCTTGTTCATGAGTTGTTCCATCATCGAAAGTCCACCGCCATGAGGACGGGTTGCAGAGTAACAGGAGATTAGATGGATGGGTTGTTGGGAAGCATCGATGCCCAGCTCATCGTTGAGGGCCGCTAGCATCTTGGTACCCGATATCATGTTACCCCGACTTATCTGAATTTTTCCTGGTGCTCCATGCCCGTAGATGTTCAAGACGAGCCCGGTGGGACTTGACAAGTCCGAGGTCCAGAAAACTGCAAGATCATCCAACCTCGCAGCCCAGCCTTTATAGCTAAAGGCTATTTTTCCGATACCGATGGGTTGATGCCCAGAAGGGTCTCGTAAGTTTATGGGGTCGCCCAACACGTAGGTATAGGCATTAATTCCACCCCGATCGAATGGAGCATCATGATCGGGACTTTGGAATCGCATAATAACCGGATTGTATAGCCTGTAGCCGTTGCCCAGAAGATAATTTCCCGTGAGTGTATCGCGGTATTCTCCTTTGAATCCGAAATAGATGGGGTTTTTCAGTCCGTCATGGCCATAAGGGGAATAGGCGATAGCTCTGCGTTCATGTTCAAAAACGGAGTTGGCCACGTCTGTTGGCATTAACGAGGTACGCGGCAGCAAAGCTGATTGCTGCAGTGCGAGCAGTTGCTCGCCCTGGCGAAAAGCTGTACGGGCAGTGGTTTTCTCGATGCAGCTATGTTGATGTGCGCCTTGATAAAAAAATCTCATGTCAATCTCCGGTTCTCTCAGAAAATCATCCATGGGAGATGAATGATGTGCAGCTTGAGAGACAAGAAGCTACTGGCAAAATTGACAGGGTCTATGGAGGCATTGCCTGCTGAAGCTCAGAGCTCACTCGTTCGTGGCTCGATCAATAAATTCCCCCCGGTTGATTATCGGGTGTTAAATTGCTGCCTACATTGCCCGAAGATATTAAAGTCTGGGCGCGACAAGGCGGACCACAAGCGCATTACCCAATATATGGGGGGCTTCCTCGCGGTGTGCCGGTCAGGTACTGCAAGATGAAAAGTATGAGAAAAAATCGGCGAGCCATTACGCTTGAGCGCCTGCTTTGGCAGATGTGCTGATGGGCCGCAAAGCGGCCCGGGATTTCTAATCAGAAAAAGGTCCCGACAATCAACTGCAGGTAAGTCCCGGTATCCCGCCCGCCCAACTGCGTACCGCCATTGGCCGCACTGCGCTCCGGCTTGTAGAACCCCACCACCGGGCTGATCAGCAGGTGGTCGTTGACCATCCATTCCACATACAGGTCCAGCTCGCGTCCGCCAAGGTTGCCCTGGTCGGTCTCCAGCGTGTCGAAGTCGAAATACAGTGCGCCGACGGTCAGGTTGTCCCGTGGCTTGCCCTTCAGCGCTACATGGTGCACCTGGCTGTTCTTGTTGAACGGCCCGGCATAGTTGGCTGCCACTTCACCCTGGAACCAGGTGCCGTAGCCCCGGCTCAGGCCATAGAACAGCGGGTCGAAGCCTTCGGAGAAGCGGCTGTAGCGGTAGGTGGCCGTAGGTGACCAGGGCAATTGGGAGAAGGTCCAGTTGCCCTCCAGGTACCAGGCATTCTCGCGCCCGCCGGTCTTGTCCTGGGTCACGTACTCGGCGGCCAGCTCCAGGTCTTTGACGCCCAGGTTGCCGCGCCCGCGCAGGCTGGCGGTGTCCATGCCGTCGCGGTGTTCAAGGCCCATGATCTGTGCGTAGCGCTGGTCCACGTCGAGGCCGCGGATCCAGCTCAGGCCGACGGTGCCGGTATCGGCGACGTGCTCCAGGTTGGCTACCGCCAGGGAAGTGTCGGCTTGGTAATGGTTGTCGGACTTCAACCACATCAGGTCACCGCGCCAGCCCTGGTTACCGCCCAGGCGCAGCACGGCGGTGCGGTCGAAGGCCTTGCGCGCGGCCAGGTAGTAGGCACCGCCGCGATCGAAGTTGGCCCCCAGGTCGACCTTGCCCAGGTTGACCGGGTCACCCTGGATCAGGAAACCATCACCCAGGGTGACGACCTGGCGGCCACCGGAAATGTCGACGCCATCTTCGCCCAGCGCCGGAAACAGGTTGGCCGAGCGCCAGCCCAAATACAGGTCTTCGGTGGCGGTGCGGCGTTCGTCGCCCAAGGTCAGGCCGGCGGCGTCGCCATCGCCCCAGGTGGCGGAACTGAGCAGGCTGAAGGCGCCGTAGAGGGTGCCGCTATCGGCCAGGGTCTGGCTGCCGCTGAGGCCGTATTTTACGTAGCCTTCCTGCCAGGCGGTGCTGCCGGGTTGGCGGTTGCCGGCCTGGTTGAAGCTTTCGTCGCTGTGGAAGACACCGAACAGGGCTTCGAGGTTGGCGTTGAGGCTGGTGCCATCGTGGTTGTACAGCTCGTAGGCTTGGGTGGCGGGGGCGGTTAACAGCAGGGCCAATGTGCAGGCGAGTGTGTGCCTCATGGGTTTGCTCCATGGTTTTTATTGTTGTTTTTCTGTTGCCTGTGCCGGCCTCTTCGCGGGTAAACCCGCTCCTACAGGGCATGTGATACCTGGTGTAGGAGCGGGTTTACCCGCGAAGAAGCCGGTACAGGAAAAAGATCAGAGCTTGATCAACACCGATTTCAGCTCCGTGTAATGCTCGATGGCCGCTGAACCCATCTCACGACCAACGCCAGACATCTTGTAGCCACCAAACGGCAGCGCCGGGTCGAGCGCGCTGTGGCAGTTGACCCACACCGAGCCAGACTTGATGCGCGGGATCATGCGGTGCACGGCGGCCAGGTCGTTGGACCAGATGCTTGCACCCAGGCCATAGGGGTTGTCGTTGGCCATGCCGATCACTTCGTCGATGTCATCGAATGGCATCGCCACCAGCACCGGCCCGAAGATTTCTTCCTGTACCAGGCGGTGACGCTGGTCCACATCGACAATCACCGTCGGCTTGACGAAGTAACCAGGCCCGAAACCTTCACCCCCGCAGGCGATGGTGGCGCCCAGTTCGCGGCCAAGCTCGATGTAACCAGTGACGCGGTCCTGCTGCTTGGCTGAAATCAACGGGCCCATCTGCACCGACGGGTCCAGCCCGTTGCCCAGCTTCATGGCATTGGCGATCCCGGCGATGTCGGCCACCACGTTGTCGAAGTGCTTGCGGTGCACATACAGTCGCGAGCCTGCGCAGCACACCTGGCCCTGGTTGAAGAAGATCGCCGTGGCCGCACCGGCTGCGGCTTCCTGCAGGTTGGCGTCGGGCATGACGATGGTCGGCGACTTGCCGCCCAGCTCCAGGGTGACGCGGGTCATGTTGTCCATGGCCGCCTTGCCGATCAGCTTGCCGACCTCGGTGGAGCCGGTGAAGGTCAGCTTGTCTACGCCGGGGTGGCGGCTGAGCGCGGCGCCGGCGTTCAGGCCGGTACCGGTAACCACGTTGAACACACCGGCCGGGTAGCCGGCCTCGTCGACCAGCTCGGCCAGCTTGAGCACGCTCAGTGGGGTTTCATCGGCAGGCTTGAGCACCACGGTGCAGCCGGTGGCCAGTGCCGGGCCGAGCTTCCAGCAGGCCAGCAGCAGTGGGAAGTTCCAGGCAACGATGGCGCCAACCACGCCCACTGCCTCGCGGCGCACGAAGCCGTGGAACTGGTCGTTGGGCATCAACGGCATGGACGCTTCGACGGTGCTACCCTCGATCTTGGTGGCCCAGCCCGCCATATAGCGCAGGAAGTCGATGGCCAGTTGCACGTCCATCACCTGGGCCACGGCGGCGCTCTTGCCATTGTTCAGGCATTCCAGTTCGGCCAGCTGACGCGCATCGCGCTCCATCAGGTCGGCCAGGCGCCACAGCAGGTTCTGCCGCTCGCGTGGGCGCATGCGGCTCCAGGGCGAGTCGTCGAAGGCCTGGCGCGCAGCGCGCACGGCGCGGTCGACATCTTCGGCCTCGGCGGCCGGCACTTCACCCAGCACTTCGCCGGTGGCCGGATTGCGGAACGACAGGGTGCGACCGCTGGCGGCGTCCTGCCAGTCGGCACCGATGCGCATCTTCAGCTTGCGTTCGAGAAAGGCGCGGGTGGTGGGCAGGATGGGCAGTTCGGAAAGCATGGGGCTGTGCCTCTTGTCATTGGATGTGACGGGCACTGGCGCAATGGCCGTGCCAACCTGGGCTGATGGCCGCAAAGCGTTGTGGGCGTTGGGTTTTGCCTGAGCGCAAGGTTGCGATTGCCGGGTTGCGCTGTTGCACATTGAGACGGTGTGAGACGGTGGTGAAACAGTGGCTGTTCGGCCTCTTCGCGGGCCCTGTCTCAACATGAAACACCCTGTCGCGAAATGGCACGCTGCAAATGGCCATCCCGGCTCCTGGCCAAGCCCCGAAAACCGCTTAAAAGGTTGAAAGGAAACGCTTTTACCCTAACTGGCACAGTTCCTGTATCACAACCGTCACATGCACACCTGCTGTACCAAAGCGTGCGAAAACGATAAGAACAACAACCGTGGAGGTCTGACCTTGAAGACGACTCGACTCCGGCGGCATGCGGGCAAACTGGCGCTGGTCGCCGCCGCGCTGCTGAGCACCCAGGCCATGGCGGCCGAGCAGGGCCCGAGCCTGTTGCAGAACAAGTGCATGGGGTGCCATATCCCCGAAGGCAACGACACCTATAGCCGCATCAGCCACCAGCGCAAGACGCCGGAAGGCTGGCTGATGAGCATCGCCCGCATGCAGGTGATGCATGGCCTTCAGATCAGCGACGACGACCGTCGCACGCTGGTCAAATACCTGGCCGACAAACAGGGCCTGGCGCCCAGCGAAACCGATGGCGTGCGTTACGCCATGGAGCGCCGGCTCAATACCGTCGAGCACTTCGACACCCAGCTCAGTGAGACCTGTGGCCGTTGCCACTCGGGTGCCCGTGTCGCCTTGCAACGGCGCCCGGCCAAGGAGTGGGAACACCTGGTCAACTTCCACCTTGGCCAGTGGCCGTCCCTTGAATACCAGGCCCAGGCGCGTGACCGCGACTGGCTGCCGATCGCCCTGCAGCAAGTGGTGCCGGACCTTGCCAAGCGTTACCCGATGGACAGCGCGGCCTGGGCCGAATGGCAGAAGGCCAAGCCCAAGGCGGACGTACTGCCGGGGCAGTGGGCATTCAGCGGCCATATGCTGGCCAAGGGCGATGTACGTGGGGTGATGAGCGTCACGGCCGGAGAGGGCGACACCTTCAAGGTCGAGGTCAAGGGTGCTTACGCCGACGGTACACCGTTCAACGGCAGCGGCTCGGCCATCCTGTACAACGGTTATGAATGGCGGGGCAATGTGAAGGTTGGCGATGCCAACCTGCGCCAGGTGTTCGCCGCGCTGGATGGCGAAATGAAAGGCCGCATGTTCGAAGCCGATCACGATGAGCGCGGCCTGGACTTCAGCGCCGTAAAAGAAGGCAAGGCGCAGTTGCTGGCGGTACAACCGGCGTTCATCAAAGCCGGAGGCGAAAGCGAAATCACCCTGGTTGGCAGCGGCCTGACTGGCAAGCCGGACCTGGGCGCCGGGGTGGAAGTGACCGAAGTGCTGGAGCAGACCCCGACCCTGGTAAGGATCAAGGCCCGCGCCGCATCCGATGCCAGGCCAGGCCTGCGCGAGGTGGCGGTAGGTGCGCTCAAGGGCGTGAACCTGGCGGTTTACGACAAGGTCGACGAAGTGAAGGTCGTGCCGGCGTTTTCCATCGCGCGCATTGGCGAGAACGGCGCCTCCGTGCCGAAAGTGCAGGGGCGTTTCGAGGCCGAAGCCTGGGGCAAGGATGCCGATGGCCAGCCGCTGCGTATCGGCTACCTGCCGGCCAGCTGGAGGGTCGAGCCGTTCAACGAGCGTGCTGTCGAGGATGAAGACGTCAAGTTCGCCGGGCAGATGCAGGCCGATGGCGTGTTCGTGCCAGGCGGTGCCGGGCCCAACCCGGAGCGCAAGATGATGACCAACAACGCCGGTAACCTCAAGGTCATCGCCACGCTGGCCGACGGTGGCCAGACCGGCGAAGGGCACATGATCGTCACCGTACAGCGCTGGAACAACCCGCCGCTGCCGTAACGGCAGGCTGCAACGGTTTTCCAACGGATCGATTATCGGGAGGTCGCCATGGGCGTACTACTGAACCTGGTCGAACGCAACCTGCACGAAGTACAGGTTGATGCCGACCGCATGCTGTTTCATATCCCCAGCAGTTCGCTGTTCACCGCTGATGCGGTGACCGGCGGCATCATCGACACCTTGCGCCAGCAAGGCTGCTCGGCCGAGGAGCTGATGCAGCGCCTTGGCCAGCAGTTTGCCGGCGAGGATATCCAGGACACCCTGCGCGAGCTGATCGCGCTGGAGCTGGTCAGCGACGGCTCGCCGCTGACCCCGGAAATCGCCCTCAGGCAGGTCGAGCGCACCGCGCTCAACACCGTGGTGCTCAACGTCAACACCGGCTGCAACCTCAGCTGCACCTATTGCTACAAGGAAGACCTGGACAAGCCTTCCGCCGGCAAGAAAATGAGTACCGCCACCGCCGAAGCCTCGGTGGAGATGCTGCTCAAGGAGTCACCCAACGAGCAGCGCTACAGCGTGGTGTTCTTCGGTGGCGAACCGCTGTCCAACCGGCCGTTGATCGAGCACATGGTGGCTTACTGCGAGCGGCGGTTCGCCGAGGCGGGCAAGCAGGTGGAGTTCATCATGACCACCAACGCTACCTTGCTGACCGAAGAAATCATCGATTGGCTCAACGCCCACCGCTTTGGCCTGTCGATCAGCATCGATGGCCCCAAGACCGTGCACGACCGAAACCGTATCACCGTGGGCGGGCAGGGCACCTATGATGTGGTGCGGCGCAAGGCCGACCTGCTGCTGTCCCGCTACACCAGCCGGCCGGTGGGGGCGCGGGTCACGCTGACCCGTGGCATTACCGACGTTGAAACCATCTGGAACCACCTGTTCAACGAAATGGGTTTTGCCGAGGTTGGCTTTGCCCCGGTTACCTCTGGCGACATGGCCGACTTCAACCTCACTGGCGAAGAGCTGGTGCAGGTCTTCGCCAACATGAAGGCACTCGGCCGGCGCTACCTGGAGGCGGCACTGGAGCACCGCAACATCGGCTTCTCCAACCTGCACCAGTTGATCACCGACATCCACGAAGGCCACAAGAAGGCCCTGCCGTGTGGCGCCGGGTTGAAGATGCTGGCGGTGGACCATGAAGGTGAGCTGAACCTGTGCCACCGCTTCACCGGCTCCAGCCTGCCCACCTTCGGTAACGTGCACCAGGGCGTGAAGCAGGCGCAGCTCAACGACTTTCTGTCGCAGCGCCTGGACCGCAGCAACACCGGCTGTGAAAGCTGCCGCATTCGCAACCTGTGCTCCGGCGGCTGCTATCACGAAAGCTATGCGCGCTACGGCGACCCGCAGCACCCGACTTATCACTACTGCGAACTGATGCGCGACTGGGTGGACTTCGGCATTGAAGTTTACAGCCGCATCATGGCCGCCAACCCGGCCTTCATCGATCGCTACATCACCCCGCGGAAGGCGCACTGACATGAAGCACTTGAAGCCCCTGAACAACAAGGCGCGCATCCTGGAGCAGGCCGCCGCCGAAGACCGTGTCGAAGAAGTGATGGCAATGAGCGCGGTGGCAGGCTGTACGGCCACTACCGACCCGGGCTGGGAGGTGGACGCCTTTGGCGGCGTGAGCTCGCTGTGCCAGCCGATGGAAGCCGACCTCTATGGTTGTTCGGACCCTTGCTGGTGGCCGGCCCAGGTGCCGGACATGATGAGCACCTACCAGGACTGGAACGCCCAGGCGACCAACTCGGCAGAGGACTGGCGCAACCTCGGCACCGTGTTCCCGAAAGACAAGTGACGGCCCAACAAGAATGACAAGGGGAAACCGCATGAAAGCTGGACGCTGCGCGCCATTGGCGCTCACCATCGCCGCCATGGCTTGCGCCGGGCTGGCACAGGCCGACGACACTGGCCCGGCACTGAAGGCTGGCCACGAATACATGATCGTGACCAACTACCCGAACAACCTGCATGTGGTCGATGTGGCCAGTGACACGGTCTTCAAAAGCTGCCGGATGCCCGACAAGTTTGGCCCGGGCACCGCAATGATGGCGCCGGACAACCGCACCGCCTACGTGCTCAACAACCATTACGGCGACATCTACGGCATTGACCTGGACACCTGCAAGAACACCTTCCACGCCAACCTGTCCAGCGTAGCCGGTGAAGTTGGCCGGTCGATATACTCGTTCGCCATCAGCCCCGATGGCAAAGAGGTGTACGCCACGGTCAACCCGACCCAGATGCTGAACGACCATTACGTGGTCAAACCACCGCGGCTGGAGGTGTTCAGCACCGCTGATGGCCTTCAGGCCAAGCCCGTACGCACCTTCCCGATGCCGCGACAGGTGTATCTGATGCGCGCCTCCGACGATGGCAGCCTGTACGTTGCCGGGCCGGACATTTACAAGATGGACGTGAAGACCGGCAAATACTCGGTGGCCCTGCCGTTGCGCAACTGGAACCGCAAAGGCTACAGCGCCCCGGATGTGCTGTACTTCTGGCCGCACCAGAGCCCGCGCCATGAGTTCACCATGCTGTACACCATTGCCAGGTTCAAGGATGACAAGCAGGACCCGGCCACCGCCGAACCGCTGTATGGCTACCTGAGCATCGACCTGAAGACCGGCAAGACCCACACCCAGGAGTTCGCCGACCTGACCGAGCTGTACTTCACCGGCCTGCGCTCGCCCAAGGACCCGAACCAGATCTACGGCGTGCTCAACCGTCTGGCCAAGTACGACATCAAACAGCGAAAGCTGATCAAGGCGGCTAATCTGGAACACACCTACTACTGCGTGACGTTCGACAAGAAGGGCGACAAGCTTTACCTGGGCGGCACCTTCAATGACCTGGCGGTGTTCAACCCGGATACGCTGGAAAAGGTGAAGAACATCAAGTTGCCGGGTGGTGACATGTCTACCACGACGCCGCAGGTGTTCGTTCGCTGAAACGGTGTGTGCTTCTTCGCGGGTAAACCCGCTCCTGCAAAAACCACCGCAGGCCCCAAATGTGGCGCCGTCCGGTGTAGGAGCGGGTTCACCCGCGAAGAAGCCAGCACAGAAAACACAAGAACAACAAGAGAACGCCCATGCCCCAGCCAAGCTACACCCAGGGCAACCAGGACAAGCCCCTGCTGACCCAATGCATCGGCGACGCGTTCGATGCCACCGTGGCCCGCTTCCCCGACCGTGAGGCGCTGGTGGTTCACCATCAGGCCCTGCGCTACACGTGGCGGCAACTGGCCGACGCCGTCGACCAGCACGCCCGCGCGCTGATGGCCCTGGGCGTGCAGCCCGGTGACCGTCTTGGCATCTGGGCACCCAATTGCGCCGAGTGGTGCATTACCCAGTTCGCCAGCGCCAAGGTTGGCGCGATCCTGGTCAACATCAACCCGGCCTACCGCTCCAGTGAACTGGACTACGCCCTTGGCCAGTCCGGCTGCCGCTGGGTGATTTGTGCCGACGCCTTCAAGACCTCCGATTACCACGCCATGCTGCAGGGCCTGCTCCCGGGCCTGGCCAGCGGCCAACCGGGCGCGCTGATCTGCGAGCGCTTCCCCGAGCTGCGTGGCGTGGTCAGCCTGGCGCTGTCGCCACCGCCAGGGTTTATGGCCTGGCACGCATTGCAGGCCCTTGCCGAGGTCGTCAGCGGCGAGGCCCTGGCCGCACGCCAGGCACAACTGCGTTGCGACGACCCGATCAACATCCAGTACACCTCAGGCACCACCGGTTTCCCCAAGGGAGCCACCCTTAGCCACAGCAATATCCTCAACAACGGGTACATGGTCGGTGAAAGCCTGGGCCTTACCGAGCACGATCGGCTGGTGGTGCCGGTGCCGCTGTACCACTGCTTCGGCATGGTCATGGCCAACCTTGGCTGCATGACCCACGGCAGCGCACTGATTTATCCTAGCGATGCCTTCGACCCGCTGGCCACGCTGCGTGCAGTGGCGCAGGAAAAAGCCACTGCATTGTATGGCGTGCCGACCATGTTCATTGCCGAGCTGGACCATCCGCAGCGTGGTGAATTCGACCTGTCGAGCCTGCGCACCGGGATCATGGCCGGCGCGACCTGCCCGATCGAGGTGATGCGCCGGGTGATTGGCGAGATGCACATGGCCGAAGTGCAGATTGCCTATGGCATGACCGAGACCAGCCCGGTGTCCTTGCAGACCGGTGCCGCTGACGACCTGGAGCGTCGCGTGACCAGCGTCGGTCGCACCCAGCCCTGGCTGGAGAGCAAGGTGGTGGATGCCGAAGGCAACATTGTCCCGCGCGGCGAGATCGGCGAACTGTGCACCCGCGGCTACAGCGTGATGCTGGGTTACTGGAACAACCCCAAAGCCACCGCCGAGAGCATTGACGCAGACGGCTGGATGCACACCGGCGACCTGGCGGTGATGGACGAGCAGGGCTATGTGTGTATTGTCGGGCGCAGCAAGGACATGATCATTCGCGGCGGCGAGAACATTTACCCGCGCGAGCTGGAGGAGTTCTTCTTCACCCACCCGGCGGTGGCCGATGTGCAGGTGATTGGCGTGCCGTGCAGCAAGTACGGAGAAGAGATCGTGGCCTGGGTGCGGCTGTACCCGGGGCATGGTGTCAGTGAAGAAACGTTGCGTGAGTGGGCGAGGGCAAGGATTGCGCACTTCAAGGTGCCCCGGTATTTCCGTTTTGTCGACGCGTTCCCGATGACGGTTACGGGCAAGGTGCAGAAATTCCGGATGCGCGAGATCAGTGCCGAAGAGCTGTCTGCCAGATGACCTTTTACGCGCGCAAGGTGAAAGCAACGACCTTGTGCGCGGTGGCGGACACACATCGGTGGTTGGACACAGGCCGTCGTAGGAGCGGGTTCACCCGCGAAGGGGCCGGCCCTGCTGGCCAGTATCCCTGGCTATTCACCGTTGCAGCGGCCACCGTATTCGCGGGTAAACCCGCTCCTACACCTGATCGGTGGCGGACACACATCGGTGGTTGGACACAGGCCGTCGTAGGAGCGGTTTTACCCGCGAAGGGGCCGGCCCTGCTGGCCAGTATCCCTGGCCATTCACTGTTGCCGCCGCCACCGTATTCGCGGGTAAACCCGCTCCTACACCTGATCGGTGGCGGACACACATCGGTGGTTGGACACAGGCCGTCGTAGGAGCGGGTTTACCCGCGAACACCGGCAGAGCCGGTGCCATCCACCGCGTTGGCTTTTTCACGGGCATGCCCGCTCCCACAAGATCACCACAGTCCTGGCGTGTCGTGGATTACCCGTGGTAGCGGTGTCATACGCTCAGTCCTGCAGCCGTTCCGGGCTGTTGAAGTTGCTTAGCCGGCGATCATCCTCGGTGCACTCCAGCCCTCGCACCGCCTCGCGCAGCAGGGCCTTCTGCAAACTCCGCTCACCCGCTGCCCAGGCCTGCTCCAACACCGGCAACACCCGCTTGGGCAGTACGCTGAACATCGGCTGCCAGAAACCACCCTGACGCACCATTGCCGCGCTGTTACCGGTCACTGCCAGCCGCAGCAGGTCCTCGATCAATTCGCGATCAACCAGGGGCGCATCGCAAGCCAGCAACACCACCCACCCATGACGTGCCACCTTGAGCCCGGCAATCACCCCCGCCAGTGGCCCAGGGAAGTCGGCTTCTGCATCGCCCACCAACCGGTCAGCGTATGCCCGGTAAGCCGCCTGGTTGCGATTGCAGGAAATCACCAGGTCGTCGCTCAATGGCCGCACCACTCGATGAACATGTGCAATCAATGGCTCGCCTTGCCAGTCCACCAGGCCCTTGTCACGGCCGCCCATGCGCTGGCCACGGCCACCGGCGAGAATGAGGATGGAGCAAGGGGGGAGTGCGTCAGGCATGAAAAAGGGTTCCGGGCAGTCACTGCCGGGAACCCTCCCATTTCACGGCGGGCTTGTCCAGTCAGCTTTCGCGGGGCACGGGTTGCCCGTCGCTGTCATGCGCCTGGCGTCGCCCGGACAGGCGCATCACCACCACGAAGAACACCGGCACGAACACCACCGCCAGGGTGGCGCTGAGCATGCCGCCGATCACCCCGGTGCCAATCGCCTGCTGGCTGGCCGAGCTTGCGCCGCTGGCGATGGCCAGGGGCACCACGCCGAGGATGAACGCCAGCGACGTCATCACGATCGGCCGCAGACGCAGGCGGGCCGCTTGCACGGCGGCGTCGGCGGCGTCCACGCCCTGGTCTACCAGATGCTTGGCGAACTCGATGATCAGGATGGCGTTCTTCGCCGACAGGCCGATCAGGGTAATCAGGCCAACCTTGAAGAACACGTCGTTGGGCATGCCGCGCAAGGTCACCGCCAGCACCGCACCGAGCACACCGAGCGGAACCACCAGCAGCACCGCAGTCGGGATCGACCAGCTTTCGTACAGCGCAGCCAGGCACAGGAACACCACCAGCAGCGACAGCGCCATTAGCAGGGGGGCCTGGCTACCGGACAGCCGTTCCTGCAGTGACAGGCCGGTCCATTCCAGGCCGCTACCGGCCGGGAGCTGCGCCACCAGCCGCTCGACTTCGGCCATGGCCTCGCCCGAGCTGTAGCCGGCGGCTGGCTCGCCTGAGATCGATACCGCCGGGTAACCGTTGTAGCGGGTCAGCTGCACCGGGCCGCTGACCCACCGGGCCTGAACGAACGCACCCAGTGGCACCATCTTGCCGCTGTCGTTGCGCACGTGAATGTTCAGCAAGTCCTCGACCTGGCTGCGCTGGTCACCTTCGGCCTGCACCACCACCCGCTGCATACGGCCCTGGTTGGGGAAATCGTTGACGTAGCTGGAGCCCACGGCCACGTCCAGCACCGTGCCGATATCGGCAAACGACACGCCCAGTGCATTAGCCTGACGGCGGTCGATTTCCAGTTGCACCTGCGGGCTTTCCGCCAGCGAGGCTTCGCGCACGTTGGTCAGCACCTTGCTTTTGCTGGCGCTTTCGAGCAACTGGTCACGGGCTGCCATCAGCTCGGCGTGGCCCATGCCGCCACGGTCCTGAAGGCGAAATTCGAAGCCGGTCGACTCACCGAGGCCGTCGATGGGCGGCGGCAGTACCGAGTAGGCTATCGCGTCCTTGAGCTGGGTGAAGGCCATGGTCGCGCGGTCGGCGATCGACTGGGCGCTGTCGTCGGCGCTGCGCTCGGACCAGTCCTTGAGGGTGGTGAAGGCCAGCGCCGCGTTCTGCCCGCTACCGGAGAAGCTGAAGCCGAGGATCAAGGTGGTGTTGCCCACGCCCGGTTCTTCGGTGTTATGCGCCTCGATCTGCGCGGCTACCTGTTCGGTGCGCATGCGGCTGGCGCCCGGCGGCAGTTGAATGTCGGTGATGGTGTAGCCCTGGTCTTCGGTGGGCAGAAACGCCGTAGGCAGCTGGCTGAAACCGTAGCCCAGCACCGCCAGCAGCACCGTGTACACAAACAGGTAGCGGCCGCTGCGCTTGAGCGCCTGCACCACCCAGCGCTGGTAGCCGTCGCTCATGCTTTCGAAGCGGCGATTGAACCAGCCGAAGAAGCCTTTGCGTTCATGGTGCTCGCCCTTGGCCACGGGTTTGAGCAGGGTGGCGCACAATGCCGGGGTCAGGCTGAGGGCGAGAAACGCCGAGAACAGGATCGATACCGCCATCGACAGCGAGAACTGCTGGTAGATCACCCCCACCGAGCCTTGCATGAAGGCCATGGGCAGAAATACCGCCACCAGCACCAGTGTGATGCCGACGATTGCACCGCTGATCTGGCCCATGGCCTTGCGCGTGGCTTGCTTGGGCGGCAAGCCTTCTTCGGCCATGATGCGTTCGACGTTCTCCACCACCACGATGGCATCGTCGACCAGAATGCCGATGGCCAGCACCATGCCGAACAGTGTCAGCACATTGACCGAGAAGCCCAAGGCCAGCATCACGGCGAAGGTGCCCATCAATGCCACCGGCACTACCAGGGTCGGGATCAGCGTGTAGCGCAGGTTCTGCAGGAACAGGAACATCACTGCGAATACCAGCAGCATGGCCTCGAACAGGGTGTTGATGACCTGCTCGATCGACACCTTGACGAACGGCGAGGTGTCGTAGGGGATGTCGTACTTGACGCCTTCCGGGAAGTAGCGCGCCAGGTCCTGCATCTTCGCCCTTACCAGGGTGGCGGTTTCCATGGCGTTGGCGCCGGGCGACAACTGCACGCTGAAGGCGGTGGCCGGTTTGCCGTTCAGGCGCGTGCCGTACTGGTATTCCTGGGCACCGATTTCAACCCGGGCGACATCCCCGATGGTGACCGTTGAGCCGTCCGGGTTGGCACGCAGGACAATCGCAGCAAACTCTTCGGGGCTGCTCAACTGGCCTTTGACCACCACGTTGGCGGTGATTTCCTGGGTGCTGCGGCTGGGCAGGTCGCCGATGCTGCCAGGGGCGACCTGGGCGTTCTGCGCGGCGATGGCTTCGGCCACATCGTTGGGCGTGAGGTTGAAACCGATCAGCTTGCGCGGGTCGATCCAGATGCGCATGGCCCGTTCGGAGCCATACAACTGGGCCTTGCCGACGCCCTTGAGGCGGCGGATTTCGTCCATCACGTTACGTGCAAGGATGTCCGACAGCGCGGTTTCATCGAGCATGCCGTCTTCGGAGGTGAGGGTCGCCAACAGCAGGAAGCCGGTGGACACTTTCTCTACCTGCAGGCCCTGCTGGGTGACTGGGCGTGGCAGGCGCGACTCGACCACTTTCAGGCGGTTCTGCACATCGACCTGAGCCAGGTCCGGGTGGGTGCCCGGAGCGAAGGTGGCAGTGATGGTGGCGCTGCCCAGGCTGCTCTGCGACTCGAAGTACAGCAGGTTGTCGGCGCCGTTGAGCTCCTGCTCGATCAGGCTGACCACGCTTTCGTCCATGGTCGCTGCCGAGGCGCCTGGGTACACGGCGTAGATTTCCACCTGCGGCGGTGCCACGTTGGGGTACTGGGCCACCGGCAGTTGCGGGATGGCCAGCGCGCCGGCCAGCAGGATGAACAGTGCGACCACCCAGGCGAATACCGGGCGATCGATGAAGAATTGCGGCATGAATCAGGCCCTCACTGGCCGGTATGCTGTGCGATGGGGGGGGCAGCGGGTGTATTGTCAACCTGCACCTGGTCACCGGCCTTGACGTGCTGAAGGCCCTCGACCACCACCCGCTCGCCGGCCGCCAGGCCCTCGCTGACGATCCAGCGGTCACCCTGGGCGCTGCCCAGTACAACCTGGCGGTCGCTGATCCGGGCTTGCTGGTCTACCACCAGCACCTTGGGCACACCGGCGCTGTCGCGCAGGATGGCGCGTTGCGGCACGCTCAGGCCCTTGGGTTGGACTGCCTGCTCCAGGCGTACCCGCACGTAGCTGCCTGGCAGCAGGTCGAGGTCCGGGTTGGGGAACTCGCTGCGCAGGGTGATCTGGTTGGTACTGGGGTCGACGCTGATGTCGGAGAACAGCAGCTTGCCCGGCAGCGGGTAGGCGCTGCCGTCATCCTGGATCAGCGTGGCGCGTGCCTGGCCGTCGCCCACCTGCTGCAATTCGCCGGCGCGCAGGGCGCGGCGCAGGGCGTTGAGCTCGCGGGTAGACTGGGTGACATCGGCATGGATCGGGTCCAGTTGCTGGATGGTCGCCAGCGGGGTGGTTTCGTTTTGCCCGACCAGCGCGCCTTCGGTGACCTGGGCGCGGCCGATACGGCCGGAAATCGGCGCGGTCACGGTGGCATAGCCGAGGTTCAGCCGGGCGCGCTCCAGCGCCGCCCTGGCTTCGGCCACTTCGGCATCGGCCTGCAGGAAACTGGCCTTGGCGTTGTCGTACTCCTGGCGGCTGACGGCTTTATCGTCGACCAGCTCGCGGTAGCGCTGCTCTTGCAGGCGCGCCTGGTACCGGGTGGCCTCGGCCTTGGCCAGCGTGGCGCGGGCGCTGTCATGGTCGGCCTTGAACGGCGCCGGGTCGATCAGGAACAGTACATCACCCTGCTTGACGTCGCTGCCTTCGCGGTACACTCGTTTGAGCACCACGCCTGCGACCCGCGCACGCACTTCGGCGGTGCGTGGAGCGAGGATACGGCCGCTGAGTTCACTGCTGATGGCCAGTGGCTGCAGTTGCAGGGTTTCCACGCGCACTTGCGCAGTGGGGGCCTGTTCGTCTGGTTCGGCGCTGTCGCTGCAACCGGCCAGGGACAGGCTCAGGAATGCCATGAGCGCCAACGGGCGCAGGCACGGGGAGAGGGTAGTAGGCATGCGGATCTTCCGATGATGACCCTGTATATGCTAAGGCACACGCTGCCTGGGCGGCTGTTAATACCTGTAGGGCGAGTGTGAAAAAGTGTGAAGAATGATCCTGTCGAGTGGTTGGGTTCTATATTCTGCAT
>NZ_JBICKE010000002.1:0-34473 GCF_043103865.1 Pseudomonas sp. yb_5 | reverse complement strand
AGAAGAACCGAGCGGCGCGCTGGATGTCGGTCAGGGTTTCAGGGCGCGTCATCTTCTGCCACTCGAAGATCTGCCGGGAACTGAGCGCCCATTTGAACTGGCGGACGAACTCCTCCAGGTGGTTCTGCACAACGCGGTACAGGGTGACCAGGTCACCGTTGAGATCGTTCAGCACCTCCACCGGAGCGGGCTGGGGACGCATGAAGAACAACGCGGCACCGCCGGCGAAGACTTCGACATAGCATTCATGAGGGGGGAAAGAGAGGGATCAAGCGGTCGGCCAGGCGGCGTTTCCCACCCATCCAGGGAATAATAGGAGAGGTCATAGTATGCAAGTCTTTACTGTATGGATAAACAGGTGTTAGGCTCGCCGCGCTTTGTGCACAAGGCAGAGGCTGCGGCTGGACTTGCAGGAAGGGTCTGCGGGTTCGGCGGGCCGGGCTGGATGTTGGCGCATCTACCCGGCTCGCCTCTTTTCATTTGGTGACTTCGCGGACGTAGGCCTGGCAGGCCTGCAGTGCAATCAGTCCCCGATCACCGGTGTCGGTGATGCCGATAATTCGTTGAGCATGCGCTGGGTCAAGTCGGGCGCGAACGGCTCCATGAACCACGCCTCCGGTGCTGGCGGCTTCTCGCATCCCACCGTCACCAGCCGGGGCGGCAAAGGCTCCGGCGTCGACAAGGACTGACAGCCGCAAGTCAGCAGTAGCCAACTTGTCACGCAGGCGAGCTTGAGTCTGTTGTGCATCCTTCATTTCCTTCCAATGTGTTTTACCCTGCTCCTGCAGGCGATCTTGCAGGGCTTGTCGCTGACTTTTCTGCTCTGCCAACTGCTCCAGGGCTGCATTCTCGACCGTGAGCCCGGTCACTGTCCGCCAGTTGCTGGACATAACCTGCAGCCTGTTCAGCCAACTGCTTTCCGTACTCGCTGGCCTGCCACACCCAGGCACCTCGCCCGCCGGCATAGAGCCCGACCGCAACAGCCAGAAGCGCGATACGCCAGTTCAGCGGCATTACTGCAACACCTCAAGCGCGCGCTTGTAGAGCGCCTGGCGATCCTTCAACCCATTCAGGCCACCATTGATACGGAGAGTGATCAGCTCGAACACCGAGTCATCGGCCTGCAGCACCTTGTCAGCCAAGGTGTTAAGCCCCGCTCGTTGCCAATACCAGCCGGCCGACAGTGAGGCGTAGACGGGCTGCTCGAGCAGGTCGGGGGTATTGAGCAAGCGGCTGTCACCGAACAGCGCTTCGCTGCAGGCCTCGTAGTTGTCGCGGCCGGTGATCTGAATAAGCCCTCGGCCACGGTATCGCTGGCCATCGCCATCAGCCGCCGGGGTGTTGCCTAGACGCTCCGCCAGCCGTCCGGTGTCGTACTTGGCGAGGTAGGCATCGTTACCAAGCTCTCGCACATACAGCAGCTGGCCCGACTCATGGCCGACTTGCGCGAGGAACGCAGCCATACGCCGATCCGTTCGACCTTCGTTGTGACCGGGCAGACCACCTCCCACCCGTTCCGCTTTGCAATTTCAGCGACGATCTCGGACAGCGGCACATTCTCCCAGCTGCCGCTACGGGTGGTCTTACCGCTGCCACGCATGTCGCTGGCCTTGCCGCGAGTGGTCAGTTCATCAGGCGGACCAGATAACTGCACTTCGTCGACCGTGTAGGCGCCCATACGCTTTAGCGGTTGCCCCTCGTAGCCCAGCAGAACCTCCACCACTCCACCTCGGGCAGGCAGCGCAACTACCTGGTCGCGATCGTCAATGCGCAGCTCAAACTCATCCGACTCCATGCCAGGCTTGTCCGAGATCCGCAGCAACAGCAAGCGGTCATTGATCAGCGCGGTGATGTCCTTGCGGTCCGCGATGATTCGATACGTTGGTTTCATGCTTTCTCCAGAAACAGGAAGCCCCGCACGGGACGGGGCTTCGTTACGCATAGCGCGGGATCAGTCGAACAGCTGCAGTAGCTCGACCGCCGGCGCCGACAGATCGGGCAGCATTATCAGCAGGCCGGCGCGGTAAGGCTGTGCCTCCCTGGCTAAATCCGGGTTGGCGTCGAGCACTGCCTCGACCGTGCCATTGAGATTTCCGTAATGGTGCTGACAGATCACATCGAGCAGATCTCCGTCAGACGTTCTGCAGGTCGTTGCCATAGCTCACAAATTCCAGGTTGAAGCCCTGTTTACGCGGGATGCCACCAGCCAGAAGGTGGCTTTGCTCCTCTTCGATATTGACCAGGCACCAATCGCCCAGCACCTCGCCGTACCCCGTGACCAGCTTCAGCGCTTGCAGGTTGCGACCGATGCTACGCAGCACGCCCAGTTGCTTGATGCCACCTTTGTGGTGGGGGAAGATCGCGCCCTTGAGCGTTATCTTGTCCTCGCCCAGACCCACTGCCTGCTGGGCGACACTCCGCCGCAGACGCTCTTGGCCAGCCGACACGTTGAAGTTCAGCACCGTCGACCTCGACGAGGACTACCTGTGGGTCGGCCAGAACAAGACTGACAAGAAGCTTCGCATCCGCCGGCACATCAATGGCGAGTCGACCGGCCTGGGCCTGTTCATCGAAGCGCTCCTGGAGAGACGCAAGCTGCAAGGCGTGCGCAACTCACGCCTCATCACCAACGACTCCGGCCTGCGCATGAGCTGGGAAATGCTGAGGAATCGCTTCAGTGAGGCGCGTGACAAGGCGGCACGCAAGCTGATCGCCGATGGCAACACAGACCTGGCCACCAAAGTTCGGCAGTTCCAGTTCCGCGATATCCGACCGAAGGCGGCATCGGAGATTGAGGACATTAGCCACGCCAGCCGACTGCTCGGACATTCCAAAGAGGAGATTACCAAGCGCGTTTATCGCCGCGTCGGCGAGGTGGTCAGCCCGACCAAATAGTGGGCTGATGCGGAAACGATGCCCGATGATGCGGAAATGATCGGCGCTTCAAGACCACAAAGAAAAACCCCGCAGACGTTAATCTGCGGGGCTTTCGAATGGTGGAGGCCGAGGTCGGAATCGAACCGGCGTAGACGGATTTGCAATCCGGAGCATAACCACTTTGCTACTCGGCCTCAAAGGTCGGATCTAGCTGCTTGCGCTTTGCTATCTCCTTGAAACGCTGAACCTTTTTCAAAGTTTGCTGCGTTTCGATGGGCGCCATTATGTCTTCATTCTTTTAACCTTGCAACCCCCTGAACGAAAAAAAATTTCAACAGGTTCAAGGTGTTAGCGCAGGCGGCTGAGTTTGCTCCACAAGCCCAGCACCGTGTTCTCCACTGTACCGCTGGCGGCCATGCCAATACGCTCCTGCAGGCTCTTGCGTTGGGCATAGTGCAGGTGGAACAGGTTGGCGTTGCGTGCGCGTTCGCTCAGGTACTCGTCACTGGTCTGCAGCTCGTCCACCAGCTTGCGATTGAGCGCCGCCACGCCCAGCCAGACTTCGCCAGTGGCGACTTCGTCGATGTGCAGCTGCGGACGATAGCGGGAGACGAAATCCTTGAACAACTGGTGAGTGATGTCCAGGTCCTCCTGGAACTTCTCCCGGCCCTTCTCGGTGTTTTCGCCAAAGACGGTCAGGGTGCGCTTGTATTCACCAGCAGTCAGCACTTCGAAGTCGATGTCGTGCTTTTTCAGCAGGCGGTTGACGTTGGGCAACTGCGCCACCACGCCAATAGACCCCAGTACGGCGAATGGGGCACTGACGATCTTCTCGCCGATGCAGGCCATCATGTAGCCACCACTGGCAGCCACCTTGTCGATGCACACGGTCAACGGGATGCCCGCCTGACGAATACGCGCCAGTTGCGATGCAGCCAAGCCGTAACTGTGCACCAGGCCACCGCCGCTTTCCAGGCGCAGTACCACTTCGTCACGCGCGGTGGCGAGCGTCAGCAGTGCGGTGATTTCGTTGCGCAGGCTTTCGGTGGCCGAGGCTTTGATGTCGCCATCGAAATCCAGCACGAATACCCGGCTCTTGTCCTCGGACTCGGCCTTGCCCTTCTTCTGCTGCTTTTCTGCCTTCGCCTGCCGCTTGCGCAGTGCTTTGAGCTGGGCCTTGTCGAGCAGGCCGGACTCCAGGCGCTCACGCAGATCCTTGTAAAAATCGTTCAGGCGGGTGACCTGTAATTGCCCGCCCGATTTGCGCCGACCTTTGCCACGCAGCCCGGCGATGGCAGACAGCACCACCAGGATGGCGATGACCAGGGTGGCGGTTTTGGCGAGAAAGCTTGCGTATTCGGCAAGAAACTCCACGTTGACTCCTTAAATGCCTGCGCCACTACGGCGCGTCACTGTTGCAAGCATACCGTTGCGCCTGTAGAGCTGCCAGCCGGTGTAAACGCTGGCAACATCTTTCAAACAACCTTTTCAAACGCTTGTATGTTTTTTCGTTGACAGCCCGTGTGCCGCATCCTAACCTCGCAGCAACCTCCAACAGGCCGGAACCTTCCGTGGGCAATCTCTACCTGATTCGACATGGCCAAGCCTCCTTCGGTGCCGATGACTACGACGTCCTCTCGCCCGTGGGCGTGCGCCAGAGCCAGGCCTTGGGTGAACACCTGGCCCAGTTGGGCGTGCGGCTGGACCGCTGCGTGGCTGGCGACCTGCGCCGCCAGCAAGATACCGCTCGGCTGGCGCTGCAGGCGCTGCACGCCAACGGCTGCCCGGTGCCGGCGGTTGAGACCGACGCCGCATTCAATGAGTTCGATGCCGACGGTGTGATCCGTGCCCTATTGCCCGACCTGCTGCCGGAAGAGCCCGATGCCCTGCATGTGCTGCGCAATGCCGCACAGCACCGCAGCGAGTTTCAGCGTCTGTTCGCGTTGATGGTGCAGCGCTGGCACGATGGCGAGCATGCCGATAATGGCCTGGAAACCTGGCATTCGTTTACGTCACGCGTACAAGGGGGCCTGCAACGCGTGCTGGACAGCGCCGGCAGCGGCGATCATGTTGCTATCTTCACCTCGGGTGGCACCATTGCCGCCCTGCTCCACCTGGTTACCGGTATTACCCCCAGCCAGGCGTTCGCGCTGAACTGGCAGATCATCAACACGTCGCTCAGCCAGCTGAAGTTTCGCGGCCGCGACGTGGCACTGACTTCCTTCAACAGCCAGGCCCATGTGCAGCTGTTGAGGGCGCCGGAGCTTGTCACCTACCGATAAGCCCGGCTTGTTGTGTCCCTGCGGGGACGTGTAAATCACTCTATAAGGAATGCGCCATGACCTCCGTAGCTGATGCCGTCAAAAAGATGCAAGAGAAATTCAACCCATCCGCTGCCGCCGGCCTGGACCTGGTGTTCGGCTTCAACATCACCGACGAAGACAAGCACTACGCGCTGATCGTCAAGGACGGCACCTGCGACCTGCAGGAAGGCGAAAACCCGGATGCCAACTGCACCCTGGTGATGGACGCCGAAACGCTGAAGGGTATCGTCAGCGGCGAAACCGACGGCATGCAGGCCTTCATGGGCGGCAAGCTGCGGGTTGAGGGCGACATGATGCTGTCGATGAAACTCAGCGAACTGTTCCCGTCCTGAGGGCTGGGAGTACCGGATGATCAAAAAACCGAAGCCTGCCAGGCTTCGGTTTTTTTTGGCCTGCATTCGGTGCAGTGATCCACCAGCAACACCCTCACCTATATGGCACATGGCACGATTGTTCCAACCTCGGCGGACCATTAGATTACCCAATAGTACTTGCTATCGAGAATAAGGAAGACGCATGACGCTCACCGACCAGTCCACCCAGGTACGCCCCGGCGAAGAACTCGACGCGGCCGTCATCGACCCTTACTTCAAAGCCAATATCCCCGGCCTGCACGGCCTGCCGAGCATCAGCCAGTTCCCTGGCGGCGCCTCCAACCTCACTTATCTGGTCAGCTACCCGGACCGCGACTTCGTGCTGCGCCGACCTCCCTTCGGTCAAAAGGCCAAGTCGGCCCACGACATGGGTCGTGAGTTCCGCATCCTCAACCAGCTCAACAGCGGCTTCCCCTATTGCCCCAAGGCCTACGCACACTGCACCGACACCCGCCTGATCGGCGGCGAATTCTATGTGATGGAACGGGTCAAGGGCATCATCCTGCGCTCGGACATCCCGGCCGAACTGAACCTGGACGCCAGCCGGACCGAAGCCCTGTGCAAAAGCTTCATCGACCGCCTGGTCGAGCTGCACCAAGTGGACTACACCGCCTGCGGCCTGGCCGACCTGGGCAAGCCGGAGGGCTACGTGCAGCGCCAGATCGAGGGCTGGACCAGCCGTTATGAAAAAGCCCTGACACCGGATGCACCACGCTGGGAAAAAGTAACCGCCTGGCTGCACGACAAAATGCCCGCCGACCACCCGCGCCCAGGCATCGTGCACAACGACTACCGTTTCGACAACGTGATCCTGGATGCTGACAACCCCATGCGCATCATCGGTGTGCTGGACTGGGAGATGGCCACCCTGGGCGACCCACTCATGGACCTGGGCAACTGCCTGGCCTACTGGATCGAAGCCGGCGACCCGGCGCCAGTGCAACTGATGCGCCGCCAGCCAAGCAACGCGCCGGGCATGCTCAGCCGCCGCCAGTTCGTCGATTACTACGCCGAGCGCTCCGGCATCCGCCTGGACAACTTCGATTACTACTATTGCTATGGCCTGTTCCGCCTGGCAGGGATCGTTCAGCAAATCTACTACCGCTACTACCACGGCCAGACCCAGGACAAGCGTTTCGCCCAGTTCATTCACATGAACCGTTTGCTGGAACAAATGACCTTGCAGGTCATCGCCAAGTCCAGCTTCTGAGCACTGCCCACGACGACGGATAACAAGGAAAACAGCATGTCCAAGACCCACCTGTTCGACCTCGACGGCAAGATTGCCTTTGTTTCCGGCGCCAGCCGAGGCATCGGCGAGGCCATCGCCCACTTGCTCGCGCAGCAAGGGGCCCATGTGATTGTTTCCAGCCGCAAGCTTGAAGGGTGCCAGCAGGTGGCCGACGCCATCATTGCCGCCGGCGGCAAGGCCACGGCTGTGGCCTGCCACATTGGTGAGCTGGAACAGATTCAGCAGGTGTTCGCCGGCATTCGCGAACAGTTCGGGCGACTGGATGTGCTGGTCAACAACGCAGCCACCAACCCGCAATTCTGTAATGTGCTGGACACTGACCCAGGGGCGTTCCAGAAGACCGTGGACGTGAACATCCGTGGTTACTTCTTCATGTCGGTGGAGGCTGGCAAGCTGATGCGCGAGAACGGCGGCGGCAGCATCATCAACGTGGCGTCGATCAACGGTGTTTCGCCCGGGCTGTTCCAAGGCATCTATTCGGTGACCAAGGCGGCGGTCATCAACATGACCAAGGTGTTCGCCAAGGAGTGTGCGCCGTTCGGTATTCGCTGCAACGCGCTACTGCCGGGGCTGACCGACACCAAGTTCGCTTCGGCACTGGTGAAGAACGAAGCCATCCTCAATGCCGCCTTGCAGCAGATCCCGCTCAAGCGCGTGGCCGACCCCAAGGAAATGGCGGGCGCGGTGCTGTACCTGGCCAGCGATGCCTCCAGTTACACCACCGGCACCACGCTCAATGTCGACGGTGGCTTCCTGTCCTGATCAGGCTTTGACGGCGACCAAGGTGTAACTCAGGGGAAGGCGCGCCGGTTGCTCGCGCAGGCGATATTCACCGTCTTCGCCCTTGACCATCTGCCCCGGCAGCGCCTCCCAGGGGATGCTCTGGTGCTCGACCAGCGCAGTCAACTGCAGGCCGTGGGCCAGCAAGGCAGTGATCACTTCGCCCAGGCCGTGGTTCCATTCGTGGGTTTCGGTGTGGGCCAGGCGCTGATCGGTTTCGACGTAGGTCTGGTCGGTGTGCCACACCGTCGGCGATTCGTGCTCGAAGTACGGATATTCGAGCTGCAGGCGATCCTGATGGTCTTCGTTGACGGCCATCAGCATCGGGTGCCCGTCGCGCAGGAACAGCCGCCCGCCCGGTTTAAGCAGTGCCGCGACGGTGCGCGCCCACGGCTCGATGCGAGGCAGCCAGCAGAGCGCGCCAATACCGGTGTAGACCAGGTCGAAAGTACCCGCCGGCAGTACCTTGTCGGCGGCATAGACGTCAGCCTCGACATACGAGATGGGCTGCGCGCAACGCTCGGCCAAAGCCCGTGCCTCGGCTAGCGAAGCCTTGGAATAATCCAGGCCGCAAACCTTGGCGCCAAGGCGCGCCAGCGAGAGGGTGTCGGTGCCGATGTGGCACTGCAAATGGACCGTCTCAAGCCCGTCGATGTCGCCGAGCAGTGGCAGGTCGAAGCGTACGGTTTCGGACAAGTGCCCGTGTTGCTGGACCAGGCGTTCGACTTCGTAGTCCTTCGAAGCGGCGTGCAACGGGGCACGTTCATCCCAGCTGATGCGGTTGAGTTGCAGTGAGCGGTCCATGGAGTCGTCCTTGTGTGGAAGCGCCTTATGCTAGCCGTCACCGCGCCCCCTGCAACACAACTGTCTTGATAAAAAGTGTAAAGCCCGCGCGCCCTCTGCTGTGGCAACAAATGCCTTGCTCACTACCCTGAATACGCGGGCCCTTGCAGGAGTGGTGATAAAGCCAGCACAAGCGCCAGCAGTTACAGGCAGGTTGCAGCTGCCGCCCGGCGCTGCAGGGCCACGCCGTCGTTGCTCTTCGCGTAGTAATCCACACGCGCCCCGCCCGACTGCGGATACACGTCCACGAACGCTTCGGCCTCACGGGTATACACGGTGAACCCGCCCTGCTTGCGCGGTTCCATGTAGCCACTGGCGTCGTCACCGAACACCTGCTCTTCCTGCCAACTGAACTGGATGCACTGGGCAACCAGCGCGGGTGCCTTGTGCGAGTCGAACTGCGCAGTCGGCTTGCCGCCACGCGCGGTTTCCATGGTCGCAGAAGCGCAACCGGCCAGCATCAGCACCGCAGCCAACGGCAGAATCGCACGCATGTTCCATCCTCGGGGTCGCGAAAAAGAAGGCGACTCTAGCACTGGCAGGCATCCCGAGTGAATTGCCAGGCACTTGCCGCTGTCGCAGATAAGACATGCCGTCACAAGGAACGCATCATGAAACTGCACTATCTGCTACTCGCCGCCCTGCCTTGCCTGCCTCTGAGCGTCAGCGCCGCCCCCTCCAGCGAAGAGAGCATCACCGCCCCCGAAACCCACAACCGCGAACTGAACGTCGGCGACAAGGCTCCGGACCAGTACAAACGCGATGACCAGGCCATCAAGGACTGGAAAGCCAAGGGCCTGCCCGAGCCGGAAAAGGAAAGCCACTGGGTGCGCATGGGCAAGCACTACGTGCTGGTGCAGATCACCAATGGCGTGGTGCTGGCGATTCAACCGGCATCCTGATTCTGCACACCCTGACCAAGGCGACCCATTGCAGAGCACTTCGCCGCCGGCCAGGTACGCTCAGAGCGCGTTGATACGCTTGGACCGATCGATGCCGGTCAGCGCCACAGCCCGTTGTTGCAGGCGGGCGCCTTGGCGCTGATCGCGTGAAGCACAATTTTTTTGCCCGTCCGGGAAACCAAATCGATCGACCCCAGTCTCAGAAGGTGCCCTGTAAACCTATGCGGATCAAGGACCTATATCGTGCTCACGCGTCTTGCAAGCCTTTCTCTGGTTGCTGTTGTCCTGCTGACCGCAGGCTGCCATAGCCATCGCTACCATGATGACGACGGCTGGCGTGACCGCGACCGTGACCATCGCCACCACCATCGCCATGACCGCGACGACGATGATCGGCAATACCGCGGTGACCGCTACTACCGCTGAAGCGTCCTTTCAGCCCTGACCTGCCGCCCGTTGCGCGGCGACTTATCCTGATGATTCCTTTGAGGTTCGTATCATGCGTCTGACTCTGCCTTCCCTTGCCCTCGGCCTGCTGCTGTGCCAGGGCGCTTTCGCCGGTGACGGTACTGCCGCCATTGGCGGCGGTCTGGGGGGTGTCCTGGGCAACGTTGTTGGCCAACAGCTCGGCGGCAAGACCGGCGCAGCCATCGGTGCCGGCGTTGGCGGCGCAGCCGGCAGCGCGGTCGGTGCACGCAAGGGCAACCGTACCGAAGCCGCCATCGGCGGTGGCCTGGGCTCGGCCGGTGGCTCGCTGCTGGGCGGCGCAGTAGGCGGCAAGACCGGTTCGACCGTGGGTGCCGGCCTGGGCGGCGCGGCCGGTGGTGCCCTCGGCAACCATCTGGGCGACGACAACCGCGGCAGCAAGAAGCACCGCCGCCACCGTCACTGAGCCCGTGACCGAAGGGCCGCATAGCGGCCCTTTTTGTTGCAGCACATCAACCCCCCCTTCACTGCAAGCTGGCACACTGACTGCTACTGTCTATCGTGCCCCCGTGTGAAGGAACACCCCCTCCCCATGAACCATGAGTTGCTCTGGGTCCTCGGCCTGCTGGCCCTCGTGATTACCCTGTTCGTCATCAACCGCCCACGCATGGACGTGGTTGCGCTGTTGGTGATTCTCGCCCTGCCACTACTCGGCATCCTTACCGTAGAACAGGCCCTGGCCGGGTTCAGTGACCCCAACGTGGTGCTGATCGCCGCCCTGTTCGTGATTGGCGAAGGCTTGGTGCGCACCGGCATTGCCTATCGCATCGGCGAATGGATGAGCGAGCGGGCCGGCAATAGCGAAGCACGCCTGCTGGTACTGCTGATGGTGGCGGTGGCCGGGCTGGGATCGATCATGAGCTCCACCGGCGTGGTGGCCATTTTTATCCCGGTGGTGCTGAGCATCGCTGCACGCCTGCAGCTTTCACCCAGCCGCCTGATGATGCCACTGGCTTTTGCCGGCCTCATCAGTGGCATGCTCAGCCTGGTCGCCACACCGCCCAACGTGGTGGTGCACAGCGAGCTGGTCCGCCATGGCGAAGCGGGGTTCAGCTTCTTCAGCTTTACCCCGTTCGGCCTGGTGGTGCTGGTGCTGGGCATTGGCTACATGCTGCTGACCCGGCACTGGCTCAACGGTGAAGTGCGCAAGGATGGCCGGGTGGAAAGCCGCCGCACCTTGCTGGACCTGGTACTGGACTACAAGCTCAATGGCCGTGAACGGCGCCTGCGCATTCGCCCTCACTCGCCGCTGATCGGCCACAACCTCGGCGAACTGGAACTGCGCACCAGACACGGCGCCAACGTGATCGGCATCGAGCGCCAGCACAAGTTCACCACGCGCGTGATCGCTGCCGACTCGGGCACCGTGCTGCATCAGGGCGACGTGCTGCTGCTCGACCTGTTCGCCAAGCATGACGACCTGCGCAGCCTGTGCCAAACCATGCAACTGGAGCCGTTGCACTTCAAGGCCGCCTACTTCATCGACCAGTCCCAGGATTTGGGAATGGCGGAGGTCTCGCTGCCGCCAGGCTCGCAACTGATCGGCAAGAGTATCCTCGAACTGGCGTTTCGCACCCGCTATGGCCTCAATGTGGTCGGCCTGCGCCGCGATCAGGCAGCTATCGAAGCGCAACTGCTGGAAGAAAAGCTGCGCCTGGGTGACACCCTGCTGGTGGTCGGCCCGTGGAAGGCGGTGCGCCAGTTGCAAAGCAAGCCCAAAGACTTCCTGGTACTGAGCTTGCCCGCCGAGATCGACCTGGTCGCACCAGCCCGCACCCGCGCGCCGCAGGCGCTACTCAGCCTGGCAGTGATGGTCGGGCTAATGGTCAGCGGCGCCGTACCCAATGTCATTGCCGCGCTGATCGGCTGCCTGCTGATGGGCGCAGGCCGTTGCATCGACATGAACAGTGCTTATCGCGCCATCCACTGGCAAAGCCTGGTGCTGATCGTCGGCATGCTGCCCTTCGCCCAGGCGCTGCAGAAAACCGGCGGCATCGACCTGGCGGTGGGTGGGCTGGTGAACGTGCTGGGTGGTGCCGGCCCCAGCGCCATTCTTGCCTGCCTGTTCGCCGTCACTGCAGTGATCGGGCTGTTCATTTCCAACACCGCAACCGCAGTACTGATGGCACCGGTGGCTGTCAGCACTGCGGCGCAGTTGGGCATGTCACCCTACCCGTTCGCCATGACCGTAGCGCTGGCCGCGTCGGCGGCGTTCATGACGCCGGTGTCATCACCGGTCAACACGCTCGTGCTTGGGCCCGGGCAATACCGCTTTGCTGACTTCGTCAAGATTGGCGTACCGTTCACCGTGCTGGTGATGCTGGTTACCGTCGTGATGGTGCCGTGGTTCTTTGGACTGTGAGGAAAGCGGCCAGGAGTAGAGGCAATTTGACATCATCGCAACCAATCGCGGCAGATTGACATCAACCACCCTGACCCAACACACTGCGGGTAATTGCCCCAGGTGCTCCATCGCGTTGTCCTGGATTTCGTTTCCGCTTGCCGGTCGAGTTCATGGTTTTTCCAGCCCAATCGCGCGTGTTGCCTTATATCGTTGTACTTGGCGTGACCTTTGCCCTCACCCTGGGCGGCATCCTGGCACGCCCGATCGAATCGCTGTCGCTGTTTTGGCCAGTGAATGCGGTACTGGCCGGCATACTCCTGCGCTATCCCCGTCAAGCCACGTTTACCGGCTTTAGCCTGGTGTGGCTGGCCATGGTCGGCGCCGACCTGCTGTGTGGCAGTGCCTGGGTGCCGGCGCTGTGGTTCAACCTGTGCAATCTTGGTGTGGTGGTCACCCTCTGGCAACTGCTGTCGCGCTTGCCACGCATGCACCGGCGCATGCGCAGCCCGCACGGCGTACTCCGCGTGTTCGCCGCCTGCGCCGCCGCTGCCGTGGTAGCGGCCAGCATGGCAGCGGCAATGGCCGCACCGTGGTTCCAACAGTCGTTGCGCGCCACCTGGCTAGCCTGGTTCAGCGAACAGTTCTCGACCGGCGTGCTGGTGCTGCCAGTGCTGCTCACTGCGCCCTCGGTACGGGCCTTGATGCGTGGCGGCGCGCAACCCATCCGCCTGGCGCCGTTGCTGGTGCTGCTGGCCTCGCTGGCATTCAGCATCGCCTTTGGTGGCCCGGGTGCCATTGCTTTCCCGATTGCCGCGTTACTGTGGTGTGCCTGGACCTACTCACCGTTCCTGGTGTCACTGCTGACACTCACGGCCGGCAGTACGCTGATCGTGGCCGTGGCGCAAAACCTCATGCACTTCAGCGTGCCGCAGAGCGAGCCTGGGGTTACCACGCTGATGTCGGCGCGCCTGGGCATCGCCATGCTGGTGCTCGGGCCGTTGGTGGTGGCCTGCGTCAGCCAGGCCAACCGTAGCCTCATGGCCCGTCTGGCGCACCAGGCCACCGTCGATCACCTCACCGGCGTGCTCACCCGCAGCGCCTTCACACGCCGCGCCAACGCGCTGCTGGAGAGCCGCCAACAGCACGCCCAGGCGCTGCCACTGACCCTGATGATGCTGGACGTCGATCACTTCAAGTCGATCAACGATGCCCACGGCCATGCAGTGGGTGATCAGGTGCTACGCCAATTCGCCGGCACCCTGCAGGACCAGTTGCACAACGACGAACTGTTAGCACGCCTGGGCGGCGAAGAATTCGTTGTCATGCTGCCGGGACTTGCGCCAGAGCGGGCCACCTTCACCGCCGAACGCCTGCGCCGCGCCATACAGGACCTGCACGTGGTGCAGACCGACCAGCGCCTGCAGATTACCGTGAGTATCGGTGTGGCAGGCTGCGACGCAGACATGCCGGCCCCCAGCCTGGATGAACTGCTGGCGAGTGCCGACCAGGCTCTGTACCGGGCCAAGGCTCGGGGCCGCAACCGCGTCGAACAGGCCCAAGCACAGCGCCTGGTGATCTGAACTAGCCGATCAGCAGGTCCCACGACAGCTTGGCGATCAGCACACACAACAGCACCAGGAACAGCCCGCGGACAAAACCGGCCCCCTTGCGTACCGCCAGCCAGGTACCGGTCAGCGCGCCGAGAATGTTACACACCGCCATGGGCAAGGCGATGGCGTACAGCACGTTGCCGGTCGGCACGAAGAACACCAGCGCCGCCAGGTTGGTGGCAATGTTTACCACCTTGGCCGAAGCCGAAGCGTGCAGAAAGTCCAGGGCAAAGAAGCGGATGAACAGGAAGATCAGAAAGCTACCGGTGCCGGGGCCGAACAGGCCATCGTAGAAGCCGATAGCGCCGCCGATCAGCACTGCCAGGCATTGCTCCTTGCGGCCGATCTGCGCAGGTTTGTGCAAGGTGCCGAAGTCCTTCTTGCAGAAGGTGTAGATAGCCATCAGCACGATCAGCACCAGCACTGCCGGGCGCATGACACTGGGGGGTACCAGCGACACCGTGGCGGCCCCCGCGAACGACATGACAAAGGCACTGAGTGCCGCCGGTACGATCAACCCCCAATCCAGCGTCACTTTACGGATGAACGAGCGGGCCGCGAAAGCCGTGCCGAACACGGACGCCAGCTTGTTGCTGCCGAGCAATGCCGCTGGTTGCGCGGTGGGCAACACGTTGAACAACGCCGGGATCTGGATCAGCCCGCCACCACCCACCGCGGCGTCGATCAACCCAGCGGCGAAGGCGAACACAGAAAGCACAGCAATATCCATCATGACGCGGTTCCAGGCAGTGAAGACGCCTGCAAGGCTAATCAAAGTGGCGCGCTTGTGTTGAAATGCCATATTGCAATAACTGCAACAAGGAGCAGGCAATGGCATTGGACATGCTGCGGGAAATCCAGGCGTTCGTCAGCGTCGCACACAAGCGCAGCTTCGTTGCTGCCGCCCGCGCGCTGGGGCGCTCACCCAGCACAGTTACACGTGCTGTACAAACCCTGGAAGACAATACGGGAAGCAAACTACTCAACCGCAACGCCAACGCCGTAACCCTGACCGAGGCCGGCGAGCGCTTGCTGCCGCATGCCGAACGCTTGCTGGATGTGCAACGCGATGCCGCCGACGAACTGGCCGCGCTCAGCGGCAGCGCCCAAGGCTGGATTCGCTTTGCCGCGCCGCAACTGCTGGGAGAGCATGTACTACCGCAAGTGCTTGCCGAGTTTTCCCGCCGCTACCCCCAAGTGACGCTGGACGTCCAGTACAGCGACGAAGCCCTTGACCCGCTGCAAGGTAAATTCGACTTCGTGGTGCGCGGTGCATTCCCGCAATCGAGCGAACTGATCGGCTACCCGCTTTGGCCCTACCAGCGCCACCTGTATGCCAGCCCGGCATATCTGGCCCTGGCTGGCACACCGCAACACCCGGAAGACCTGAATGGACACACCTTGATCCTGCATACCGCGCCACGCATCCTCAAGGCCTGGCACTTCTGCCACGATGGCCAGATCACCAGCCTGCGCCCCAGGCCCAGGCTCCGCCTGGGCTCAGGAAGCGCTGTCTACCACAGCACCCTGGCCGGCGCCGGCATTGCCCGCCTCGCCGCCTGGGTCGGCGAAGCACAGGTCAAGGTCGGCCGCCTGGTCCGAGTGTGTCCGCAGTACCGCCTGACGTCCAGCAGCGGCCAGGACCCACAGATGCATGCTGTATACCCTGCCGGCGAGTTGCCGGCGCGGGTACGTGACTTGCTGGTAGCCCTACGCCAAGCCGACTCGCCCCTCTGAAACAGACCATGAAACGACTGTTCAATTTCTGCTCAATTTAACAGAGCCCGCCGCGGATCTGGCTTACAGCACTTTATCCACAGACCTACCCACGTTTTTTGTGGACAGATTTCCCAGCGTAAAGAACGACTTATCGCACAAGCAGCAATGCCGAATTGGCCAGCTTGACCAGCTCGATCCACTCCTGCGTACTGATTGACCCGGCTTGCTCAAGCGCCTCGGCATTGCGCAGTGCCTGATCATAGCCCGGCTCATCAAGCTGGCCTTCGGCGAGATAACGCCTACGCCACTCCAGCATGGCTGAAGTGCCTTTCTTGCATTCCATCAATCTATCGACTCCAAGGCAAAATACCGCCGAATAAGCGGCGGCGGGAGACTACACGAGGCTTTTGCACTTGAGAATGACTTGCACCTACCGCTGATCCAGCAGTGCAACGAGGAAGACTACCGGCCATTTGCCAATAGCGTGGGCCCGTCGCTTGAAGTGGACGGGCCGCGCAGGGAAAAAGCAGTTGAACTCAGCTTGGTGGAATGGTGCCAAGAATACCAATCAGAATGGTCAGCAGCAGAAAACCACCCAGGAACAGCGCCAGCTTGCCCATTGGAACCTCTACAGTTGTGATGCGGGAATGGGCACATTGTCGAGCTTGGGCTGATACGGTTACAGATTCAGGTTTATGGAAAAAAAGCGGATCAGATGCGATGCGCGGATGCCGCCGGGCTGGATTCAGCCGCAGTGGTTGACGCTGACCACGTGTCGCTCGCGGACCGGCAATTGATACACGAAGTTTCTAAACACGCCTCCAGGCTTGCGCAGTACCTGCGCCGGGTACGCTGCCCCTCGAAAGCTCTTGAGCCCAGCCAATACGGTAGATTGAGCTTGCCTGGGAGGACACGATCTGAAACACGGTTTGTAGGATTGTTTACCGCAATCTGTAGGAAATGGCGTGGCAATGAGTCTTGCCTGTATGAAACATCAGTTTCTCAGGCAAATTCGAGCTGCTACGGTCCATTTTTCCTACAACGGCACGGAAGCCTACAGCGTGAGAAAAGCATGGACTCGTTCAAAACCTCTGCACTGAAGTTGCAGAAAAATCTGCTAGACCTGCGCGTTGCGCGTGAGCGCCTGAGAGGTGAAGGCAAGGACAAGGAAGCGGATCAACTCGCTGGGCCGATCGCGCGGCTTGAGGAGGCCATCCGGCAATTGCCGGATAGCCTGAAGCCCGACACTTTGCAGTGACCTGCAAGAGCCACTGTCATGCTCCACAGCTCAGGCCTACCCATCTCAGAATCAAGCGGTTCTCATCTATATCTGTCCGGTAGTTGGAGCGCGCCATCACGTTGCGCGCCCGTACCCCAAGCCCGGCCAGCGACCCGCATCGCCCCAGGTAATTGAGGAAGGTGGCCGGCAGGTCACATTGCAGGTGGGTATTTCAGCCTGCATGGCCACAACAGCTTTACCGTGCGGCGCTTTACTCTGGCAGCGACGCCTTGTTCGCCATCATCGCTGACTTCGAACTGCCCCAGCAGCTTCTGCAACTTGCTCGGCCAGGTCGGTCAGGTGCTCCCACTACTCGGGTGCAGCAGCCTCCAGTACTGCTCGCAGATCGCACAACAGTTCGATAATCGCACAAATTCAGCCAAACCCTCTCTACTGTTGCCCTATCTTGCGGCACGCTATAGCGAAAGTCAGCAAGCCATATCACGTGCTGACAGGCCCCATCGCTTCACGCGCTCCGGCCAGCCCGACAACCACAACTCCAGGAACAACCAGGAGCTCGCCTTGATCAATAAAACGTACGAGTCCATCGCCAGCGCGGTGGAAGGGATCACCGACGGTTCGACCATCATGGTCGGTGGCTTCGGCACGGCTGGCATGCCGTCCGAGCTGATCGATGGCCTCATTGCCACCGGTGCCCGCGACCTGACCATCATCAGCAACAACGCCGGCAACGGCGAGATCGGCCTGGCCGCCCTGCTCATGGCAGGCAGCGTGCGCAAGGTGGTCTGCTCGTTCCCGCGCCAGTCCGACTCCTACGTGTTCGACGAGCTGTACCGGGCCGGCAAGATCGAGCTGGAAGTGGTGCCGCAGGGCAACCTGGCCGAGCGTATCCGCGCCGCAGGCTCCGGCATCGGTGCGTTCTTCTCACCGACCGGCTACGGCACCCTGCTGGCCGAGGGCAAGGAAACCCGTGAGATCGACGGCCGCATGTACGTGCTGGAAATGCCGTTGCACGCCGACTTCGCACTGATCAAGGCGCACAAGGGTGACCGTTGGGGCAACCTGACCTACCGCAAGGCCGCCCGCAACTTCGGCCCGATCATGGCCATGGCCGCCAAGACCGCCATTGCCCAGGTCGACCAAGTCGTCGAACTTGGTGAACTGGACCCGGAACACATCATCACCCCGGGTATCTTCGTCCAGCGTGTGGTCGCCGTCACCGGTGCTGCCGTTTCTTCGATTGCCAAAGCTGTCTGAGGCCTGCCATGACCATCACCAAAAAGCTCTCCCGCACCGAGATGGCCCAACGCGTGGCCGCAGACATCCAGGAAGGCGCTTATGTAAACCTGGGCATCGGCGCACCGACCCTGGTGGCCAACTACCTGGGCGACAAGGAAGTGTTCCTGCACAGCGAGAATGGCCTGCTGGGCATGGGCCCAAGCCCTGCACCGGGCGAAGAAGACGATGACCTGATCAACGCCGGCAAGCAGCACGTCACCCTGCTGACCGGTGGTGCTTTCTTCCACCATGCCGATTCGTTCTCGATGATGCGTGGCGGCCACCTGGACATCGCTGTACTAGGCGCCTTCCAGGTGTCGGTAAAGGGCGACCTGGCCAACTGGCACACCGGTGCCGAAGGTTCGATCCCGGCCGTAGGCGGCGCAATGGACCTGGCCACCGGCGCCCGCCAGGTGTTCGTGATGATGGACCACCTGACCAAGACCGGCGAAAGCAAGCTGGTGCCCGAGTGCACCTACCCGCTGACCGGCATTGCTTGCGTCAGCCGCATCTACACCGACCTGGCCGTACTGGAAGTGACACCTGAAGGACTGAAAGTGATCGAGATCTGCGCGGACATCGATTTTGACGAGCTGCAGAAGCTCAGTGGTGTGTCGCTGATCAAGTGATCCAGGAAGCCTTAGGCTCTGTACGAAAAGTCTTGAGACGCAGGTCAGGCAAGGCGAAAACAGCCGAGGAACGGCCGGGGTCGCGCCCGACTGTACTGGAGTACATGAGCATTCCGAGGCTGTTTTCAACGCAGCATGAACAAGTATCAAGGCTTTTCGTACAGAGCCTAGGGCTTTCCATGCCCTCTGCGGCATTATCGATAGTGCCGCACAAGCGCCGCGAGCAGGGAGCACGCGGTGCTTGAGGCCGCCTTTCCAACCGCTTCGGAGCCGATAGACGAGAACTCTCGGAGAGGTCAACCCAATGAGCTATCGAGCGGGAGCCAGATAGCGGCGTAAAAAACTGCCGGCCACGACTTTACGCCTTTTTTACTCGACATTACCGTAGAGCAGGCAATACTGCCGGCATTGTCCCAACGAGCTCCCTCAATGCCGCTTCCTGCATTGCGTTTCATTGCCTTCATTATTGGTGTATTCCTGATCACGTTGGCCGTCAGCATGGTGATTCCGATGCTGACGCTGCTGGTGTACGACCGCAGCGACGACCTCGGTGCATTCGTCTGGTCGAGCCTGATCGTTCTGTGTGCCGGCCTGCTCATGGTAGCCCGCGGCGTCCCCGACACACCGCAACTGCGGACCAGGGATATGTATCTGCTCACGACGGCAAGCTGGGTCATCGTGTGCGCATTCGCGGCGCTGCCAATGGTGTTCATTCGACACATCAGTTACACGGATGCGTTCTTCGAGACCATGTCGGGAATCACCACCACCGGCTCGACCGTGCTGACCGGCCTGGACAGTGCATCACCGGGGCTGCTGATATGGCGTTCCCTGCTGCACTGGCTGGGAGGCATTGGTTTTATCGGCATGGCCGTGGCGATCCTGCCACTGCTGCGCGTGGGCGGCATGCGCCTGTTCCAGACCGAGTCTTCGGATTGGTCTGACAAAGTGACGCCGCGTTCGCATGTGGCAGCCAAGATGATCCTGCTGGTCTACCTGGGCCTGACAGCATTGGGGACATGCGCGTTGTGGGCTGCCGGCATGACCCCGTTCGAAGCCATCAATCATTCGATGTCGCTGGTTTCAACCGGTGGTTTCTCTACCTCGGATGCCTCTCTGGGTCATTGGAGACAGCCTGCGGTGCATTGGGTAGCCGTGGTCATCATGATACTCGGCAGCCTGCCCTTCACGCTGTATGTCGCCACGCTGCGGGGCCATCGACGCATCCTGCTCAAGGACCATCAGGTTCGCGGTTTCATTGGCTTTCTCGCCTTCGTCTGGCTCACGGTCGGAACCTGGCTCTGCTGGCACAGCGATCTGGCCTGGTGGGATGCGTTTCGTATCGTTGCGGTCAATGTGACCTCGGTGGTGACCACCACGGGCGTTGCCGTGGGTGATTACACGCTCTGGGGCAGCTTCGCCATCATGCTGTTCTTTTACCTGACGTTCATCGGCGGGTGCTCGGGCTCTACCGCCGGCGGTTTGAAAATATTCCGTTTCCAGGTGGCCGCTGCCTTGCTTGTCAGCAGCCTGAAACAGTTGATCCATCCACGGGCAACGATCTCGAAGAAATACAATGGGCACCCCATCGATGAAGAGATCGTTCGCTCATTGCTGACGTTCTCGTTCTTCTTCTCCGTCACCATCGCGATCATCGCCCTTGGCCTCTCTCTGATAGGGCTCGACTGGATGACGGCGTTGAGTGGGGCTGCCACCGCCGTATGCAACGTCGGCCCGGGCCTGGGCACACTTATCGGTCCTGCAGGTAATTTCGCCTCCTTGCCGGACGCAGCGAAATGGTTACTGACCATCGGCATGCTGCTTGGACGGCTCGAAATCCTCACCGTACTGGTACTGGTCTCGCCAGTCTTCTGGCGATTCTAAGGCGGAGGTCATCCGGCCAATCAGCCATAAAATTGGGCAGGGACTGCATATTCGTTCTAGGTTTACTGGCGCAGGAATAACAACAACAAGCGGAGAACGACGCCATGAACCGAGCCCTTCGCCTGGCATTGGCCAGCACCTTGTTTACGGTCTGCGCGGCTGCCCAGGCCGCACCGACCTTCATCAACATCCTCACAGGCGGTACCAGTGGTGTCTATTACCCGGTAGGCGTAGGCATTTCACAGATCTACAGCCACGGCATCGAAGGCAGCAAGACCACGGTGCAAGCCACCAAGGCCTCGGTAGAGAATCTCAACCTGTTGCAAGCCGGTCGAGGGGAGTTGGCATTCGCGCTGGGGGATTCGGTGTCAGATGCCTGGAAGGGCGATGCAGAGGCTGGATTCAAAACGCCCTTGAAGAAACTCCGCGCCATCGCCGGCACCTACCCGAACTACATCCAGATCGTCGCCAGCAAGGAGTCGGGGATCACCTCCCTGTCAGACCTCAAAGGCAAGCGTATCTCGGTTGGGGCACCCAAGTCCGGCACCGAGCTGAATGCCCGCGCCATCTTCAAAGCCGCAGGGCTTACCTACCAGGACATGGGAAAAGTTGAATACCTGCCCTATGCGGAGTCCGTCGAACTGATCAAGAACCGTCAGCTTGACGCCACGCTGCAATCCTCAGGGCTCGGTCAAGCAGCTATCCGGGACCTGGCCGCGACCTTGCCGGTAGTGTTCGTGCCTATCCCTGCCGACGTCGTGACCCGCATTGGCAACAACGCCTACCAACCCGCCACCATTCCTGCCAACACCTATGATGGTCAGAGTGCGGACGTATCAACGGCGGCCATCAACAACATCCTCGTCACCCGCGCCGATATCGGCGATGACCTGGCCTATCAGATGACCAAGCTGATATTCGAGAACCTTCCACGCCTGGTCACGGCCCACGCTGCAGCGAAAGATATCCAGGCAGAAAATGCCGCCAAGAACCTGCCCATTCCGCTGCATCCAGGAGCAGAGAGGTACTTCAAGGAGAAAAACCTGCTCCCCTGATGACATCCTCGAGCCATGGAGCAGCGTATGAATGATACCGCGCAAGGTCTTCACGCCAGCACCGATCGCTGGCCTGCCGCGCTTTTTGCCGTGGCGCTGGTCTTTTCGGTATTCCAGATCGCCACAGCGGCCTTCCCCCTGATTTCCACCCAAGTACTGCGTGCAATACACGTGGGGTTCCTGTTGCTGGTGGTGTACCTGAGCTATGCATGCGTTGGCCACCATCGGCCCTGGCAACCTCTTGCCTGGCTGCTGGGTCTTGCGGGAATGGCGACGGCCGCATACCAGTGGTACTTCGAAGGGGATCTGATTCAACGCTCCGGCGAACTGACCACCAGTGACCTGATCGTGGGTATGTTGCTTATTGGTTTGGTCTTTGAAGCCGCGCGGCGCGTCATGGGCATAGCGTTGCCCATCATTTGCGCCCTGTTTCTGGCCTATGGGTTGCTTGGCCAACACTTGCCAGGCGAACTGGCGCATCGAGGCTACGGCCTCGATCAGATCGTCAATCAGTTGGCCTTCGGCACCGAGGGGCTGTATGGCACACCGACCTATGTCTCAGCCACCTACATTTACCTGTTCATCCTGTTCGGCGCATTTCTTGAGCAAGCGGGCATGATTCGTCTGTTCACAGATTTCGCCATGGGGCTGTTCGGCCATCGCAGCGGGGGGCCGGCCAAAGTGTCGGTGTTCTCCTCGGCACTGATGGGTACCATTACCGGCTCGGGGGTGGCCAACGTCGTCACCACCGGACAGTTCACCATTCCGCTGATGAAGCGCTTCGGCTACAAACCTGCATTTGCCGGTGGCGTCGAGGCGACCTCCAGCATGGGCAGCCAGCTGATGCCGCCGGTGATGGGCGCTGTGGCGTTCATCATGGCCGAGACGATCAACGTGCCCTACGCCGAGGTGGCGAAAGCCGCGCTCATCCCAGCGTTGCTGTACTTCGGCTCGGTCTACTGGATGGTCCACCTGGAGGCTCGGCGCAGCCATCTGCATGGTTTGCCGCGCGAACAGTGCCCGAGTGCCTGGGATGCGTTGCGACAACGCTGGTTCCTGCTCGTACCGCTGATGGTCTTGGTCGCGCTGTTGTTTTCCGGGCGAACACCTTTGTACTCGGGAATGGTCGGCCTGGCCCTGACCGCCATCGTCATCCTTGGCTCGGCCATCATCCTGCGCGCTCAAAAAACCTGGCTGCGCGCGGCTTTCTGGGTTGCACTCGGGATACTGTGTTCAGGTTTTTTCCGCATGGGGATCGGGGTGATCCTGATGGTCATTGCCGGCCTGGCCATTGCGTGCTGCTTCGTCCAGGGCGGCCGCGCCACCCTGCACGCATGCGTCATGGCCCTCGCGGAGGGTGCCCGTCATGCGGTACCGGTGGGTATTGCCTGTGCGCTGGTCGGTGTCATTATCGGCGTCATCTCGCTGACCGGCCTGGCCACCACCTTTGCCGGATACATTCTTGACCTGGGACGCGACAACCTGTTCCTTTCGCTGGTGTTGACCATGCTCACCTGCCTGGTACTGGGTATGGGCATTCCGACCATCCCCAACTACATCATCACCAGCTCCATTGCTGCCCCGGCCCTGTTGGAACTCGGGGTCCCGCTGATCGTCTCGCACATGTTCGTGTTCTATTTCGGCATCCTGGCCGACCTGACGCCGCCCGTGGCATTGGCGTGCTTTGCAGCTGCCCCGATTGCCAAGGAAAAAGGCCTGTTGATCAGTTTCTGGGCGGTGCGCATTGCCTTGGCCGGTTTCGTTGTACCCTTCATGGCAGTCTATGACCCGGCGTTGATGATGCAAGGTGAAGGCATGGGCAGCACGCTGTACATGGTGATCAAGGCGGCGTTCGCGGTTGCCCTTTGGGGGTGTGCGTCGATCGGGCATTTGCGTGCCCCCATGCCCTGGTGGGAGCGCCTGCTGGCGTTCACTGCTGGCGTGTCATTGATACTCGCCCTGCCCATCAGCGATGAGGTCGGTTTTGTTTTGGGTGCGGCAGTGCTGGGTTGGCACTACTGGCGAAGCCGACCGGCTTCTGGACACCCCGCATGATCAGCCTTTGCGTTGGGCTGGCCGGTGTGGTCTGGGTCAGCCTGCCACTGAACGAGTTTACCCTCGCGTGGCAGCACAGTATCGAAAAGGTCCGCTGGGAAGAGGATTATCAAGTGACCCCGGCTGGCCTGGTACTGGTAGAGGCACGGGTCAAAGGCAGCGGGGCCGGCATGGAGATTCCGGACGACGCTCAACTGCGCGACGGCACTTGGCACTATCGTCGTCATCTACCACCGCTGCAGCCCTTGCATGCCGGGCGAACGCCCGAGGCTGGCGACTATCAGGTCTGCACGACAACCGGGTGCCAGCCGCTGTCCCATTGGTTAGGACCGCCGAGCGAACGCATTGCTGCAGTAGACTTCTGGGCCTGCGAAAATCCGCCTTTGGACAGCAGGCGAACCGCCCTGCCCTGACTGCGCCAGGGCAGGACCGAATCCAGTTCAGCCCACCACGTGCAAGTATTGCAGGTGGCGTTCGTACTGATCCAGGATGTCACCAATCACATCGTCGCGGCTCCACCCCATGATGTCGTAGTCCTGGCCCCCTTCTCGCAGATGCACTTCCGCACGGAAATACTTGCGCGCATCGCCACCGTCTTCGGTGTCCTGCATGACGAAGCTTGGCGTATTGAAGGCCCGTGGCCGCACCTCGTAGAGGAAACGCCCTTCACCGGCATGGGAGAGCTCCAGGGATACCCGTCCATCATCGCGCTCATTCACGCTCACCTCGTAGCCTTGCTTACGCAACTCCTGGGCGACCTCTTCGCAGGCAGGCCTCACCACCTCGGCGATAAAGCGGGTGACATGAACCCGGCGCGGCATCAATGCAATATTGCGCAGCCTCCGCTGCCAGCCGCCGTGTGGGTGGCGGGTATGGCGTGGGCCTGGCAACGCTTGATTGCGCAACCCGCGGCGAGTCGCATCAAGACTCAGCGCCTTGAACAAGCCCCAAATCGCAACCAGCAAGATGACCGCGAACGGCAGAGCGCTCGCAATGGTCGCGGTCTGCAGCGCCTTGAGGCCGTTCGCCAGCAGCAACGCGATCGCGACCGCGCCGATGCAGATTGACCAGAAGATACGTTGCCACAGGGGTGAATGACCTTTTCCGGAGGAGGCGAGCATATCCACGACCAGCGCACCAGAGTCCGCCGAGGTCACAAAGAACACGACCACCATAAGCACCGCGACCAACGAAATGATGCTGGAGAACGGGAAATGCTCCAGGAAAGCGAACAAGGCGAGGGAACTGTCTTCACTGACCACAGTAGCCAGATCCTTTACACCATCGTTGAGGATCATATGGATTGCCGAGTCACCGAACACCGTCATCCACAGCAAGGTGAAACCCGCCGGTACGAACAATACGCCGCAGACGAATTCCCGGATGGTCCGCCCTCGCGAAATACGTGCGATGAACAAACCCACGAAGGGCGACCAGGACAACCACCAGCCCCAGTACAGCAAGGTCCAGCCACCGATCCAGTCGGTGGGCTCGTAAGCGTAGAGATTGAAGGTTTTATTGACGATATCCGAAAGGTAAGCGCCGGTATTCTGTACATAGGTCTGCAGCAGGAACACCGTAGGCCCAAGCAGCAGCACGAACAGCATCAGAATCACCGCCAGGCTCAGGTTGAGCTCGGACAGGATGCGAATACCTTTGTCCAGGCCGCTGGCCACTGAAAGCGTCGCCAATGCGCAGGTGGCGGTGATGAGGATGACTTGCACGGTAGTGTTTACCGGCAAACCGAACACATGATGAAACCCGCTGTTGATCTGCAATACCCCGTAACCCAGCGAGGTCGCCACACCGAACACCGTGCCGAGGATGGCAAAGACATCCACGGCATGGCCTATAGGGCCATAGATTCGCTCACCAATCAGCGGATAGAGTGCCGAACGCAAGGTTAACGGCAGGCCGTTGCGGAAGCTGAAGTAGGCCAGGATCAGCGCGACGATGGCATAGATCGCCCACGCATGCAGGCCCCAGTGGAAAAAGGTGATTTTCATGGCTTCCCGTGCCGCAGCGACGGTGCCAGGATCGCCCACGGGCGGTGTGGCGAAATGCATGACCGGTTCGGCCACGCCGAAGAACATGAGGCCAATCCCCATACCCGCCGAGAACAGCATGGCGAACCAACTGCTCTTGCGGTAATCCGGCTCACTGTGGTCAGGGCCTAGCTTGATGTCGCCATAGCGGCTGACAGCCAGAAACACCACACTGATCAACACCAGCGCTACAACAAGAATGTAGAACCAGCTGGCATTGGTGATGATCCATCGCTGGACTTGCTCGAACAGCGTCTGGGCGTGCTCCTGAAATGCCGTGGCGTACAAGACCAGCAGAAAGATAAGTATCGCACTGGTGTAGAAAACGGGTGGATTGAGGGTGCTCCTGGGTTTGGGGGCTGCAGTCATAGCGGCCGTTCTCCTTGCAAGGCGATGAGCACAGCGTGCCTGAGCACGACGACTTTTACCAAGGCTAGCAGTTGGATAAATTCCCGTTTGCCAAGCCTCGTGTGCTCGGAAATAACCACAAACCCTAACGTCTGCAGGAAAAAATCTCAAACCGACATGCCTTTGGAGTGAATGGTTTGGCGCTTTTTGTTCATCTGAGAGTGGTTATTCGGTAGACTAGCGGACGGGTGCCAGCTGCACGGTGCAGTGAGGCAGGTTAAAGAACAGCGCAGGTCGGGCCGCCATGCGGGAGCACCTGCGCCTATGCATAAAAAAGAATTACCTCGCGCCCAAGACCTGGCCGAGCGAGCCTTCGCCAACCTTGAGCGCTTTTTGCACATTGAAGCGGTCAGCGGCATCGTTCTGTTGATTGCCGCAGTCGCTGCACTGATCTGGGCGAACTCCCCGGCTGCCGACAGTTATGAAGCCCTTTGGCATACGCCGTTGACATTCGGCGTGGGCTCGCATGTCTATTCGCAGTCCCTGCACTTCTGGATCAATGATGGCTTGATGACCATCTTTTTCCTGGTCGTGGGCATGGAGATCCGCCGCGAGATCCACGAGGGCGCACTGTCCAGCCTGCGCCAAGCCACGCTTCCCATGGCAGCCGCTGTCGGCGGCGTAGCGGTACCCGCACTCCTCTACCTGAGTTTTGGTCACGCGCCAGCAGACCAACAAGGTTGGGCAGTGCCAACGGCGACGGATATCGCCTTTGCGGTGGGCGTACTGGCACTGCTCGGCAAGTCGATCCCGTCCAATGTACGTGTGTTCCTCCTCGCCCTGGCAATCATCGATGACATCATCGCAGTCCTGATCATCGCGTTCTTCTATTCTGGCGGCCTTGATTACACCGGTTTCGGCGTTGCACTGATCGGCCTGCTCATGGTGATCGGGCTTCAGAAGATCGGTGTGGGTTCAGCCTTCGCCTATGTCATTCCTGGCGCGATCGTCTGGCTGGGCATCTTGTTGACCGGCGCCCACCCGACTCTCGCAGGTGTTGTGCTAGGCCTGATGACACCTGTCACCGCAATGCCCATGCGTGAGCGCCCGCTGGATGCCATTACCCGCTTCACCGGCGAATTGCTGGGGCGCGCCAAGGCGCCTGAGCAAGATGCCAGCGACCTCATTGATCCTTTGAAACGGCTGCGCCTGGCCCAGCGCGAACTGCTGCCGCCGGTGGTGCGTATGCAAGGGACCCTGCACCCTTGGGTAGCCTACGGCATCATGCCCGTGTTTGCCTTGGCCAATGCCGGGGTAAGCCTTTCGGGTGTCGACCTGTCCGCTGAAGGCCCCCAGTGGGTCATGATCGCCGTCGCTGTCGCCCTGGTCGCAGGAAAGCCCTTGGGCATCGTCAGCGTTAGCTGGCTGATGGTCCGCCTGGGCTGGTGCGAGCTTCCCGCCGAGGTCAACTGGCGTAGCATCATGCTGGTCGGGCTGCTGGCCGGCATCGGTTTCACCATGTCGATCTTCATCGCCAACCTCGCTTTCGTCGACCCTGGCTCACTCGGGGCTGCGAAACTCGGTGTGCTATCCGCGTCATTGATCGCGGCCGTGCTGGGTTTGACCTGGGGGATGTGGAGCATGCGTAAGGCAGCACCTGCTACCAAAGCAAGTTCGGCCACCTAGCCACATTCTGGCACTGGCGATCCGTTGCATGTGAGCAAACGGATCGCCACGCCTGGCACGACTACAACCTGTGTCGGGTAGGCCTGCCTGGGAAAACACGCCATACTCACGGCTTTCCAAGTCAGCCATGTGTGGACCATGCCCGAACCTACCCGTCCTGCACCTTCACTCTCCCGCCGTTCACGCTGGCGAGAATGGCGTCAGCGACTGGCGTTCTGGATCGGGGCGTTGCTGGTGGGGCTGGTTGCGCTGGCATTCGCCTGGCTAGCCGACGCGGCGTTCGCTTCGTTCAAGCGTTTGCTGGAATGGGCACCCTGGTCACCTCTTCTAATCACTCCGCTTGGTTTCGCGCTCCTGGCTTATCTGACGCAACGGTGGTTTGAAAATGCCAAGGGTAGCGGCATTCCCCAAGTCATAGCCGCCCTGGAAGTGCCCTCTCGCCGGCTGCGCGCCCGATTACTCTCGCTCCCTGTGGCTGCAGCACGCATGAGCCTGACGTTGGGCGCCCTGCTGGTCGGCGGTTCGGTTGGCCGGGAAGGCCCGACCGTCCACATCGGCGCCGCTGTGCTCTATTCCTTTGGCCGACGTTTAGGCCTGCATGGCCGGCGCACCATCGCTGGCCTGGTGCTCGCCGGAGGCGCCGCGGGTATTGCGGCAGCCTTCAATACACCTTTAGCGGGGGTGGTCTTTGCCATTGAGGAGTTGAGCCGCACGTTCGAGCAACGTTTCAGCGGCCTGGTGCTCACTGCGGTGCTGATCGGTGGGGTCGTCACGCTGGGGCTGATGGGGCATTACGCCTATTTTGGAGAAATCAGCGGTCGAATGCCGGTGGGCTGGGGCTGGAGCGTCGTGCCTGCCTGTGCAGTCCTGGGCGGGCTGCTGGGTGGTTTTTACGCCAAGCTTGTGCTGCCCACCGACAAGGGCATACTCGGCCAGGTCTGTGCATTACGCGGACGCTATCCAGTGCGCTTTGCTGCCATCTGTGGCTTGTTGCTGGCCACGTTGGGGCTCGTCTCTGGCAATCATGTATTCGGCACCGGGTACGAAGAAACGCGAGCATTGCTGGAGGGGCAACCGATCACGGACGCAAGCTTTCTCCTCTGGAAGTTTCTGGCCAACGTCGCGTCCTATCTTTCCGGGATTCCTGGCGGGCTCTTTTCGCCTTCGCTGAGCATCGGCGCCGCCTTTGCGCCCCTGTTGAGCTTGCTGCCCGATGTTGATCCCCAGGCAGGCGCACTACTCGGCATGGGCGCATACCTGGCCGGTGTGACACGCTCGCCACTGACCGCCTCGGTCATCGTGCTTGAATTGACACACAGCCCGGACCTGGCCATTCCCATGTTGGCATCGACACTGATGGCGGCGGCCATCTCTGGATGGGTGTCTCCGGTCTCGCTTTACCATGCCTTGGCCAAGCAGATTACCGACAAGCTTCATGCTGCCGCGTCTTCTTCCACAGAGCCCGCCCCTAGCCAAGCAAGCGCTACTGAAAAACCTTGAGCAGCACCAAGCCTGCCCTGAGGGGGACAGGGCTCCCAACAGGGCGGAACTGTCGCGCGCATTCACGCCTCCGTAGAGTCTGTTGGCTGCTTTAGCACCCCGAGCAACAGCAGGTCGAACGCCTTGCCAGCCTGCGCCAAGCATGCATTGCCGTCTTCGGCCTCCGCGATCCACACAGCCGCTTCAGCCAAGCTGCCGTAGATCAACGCAGCCAGCGCTTGAGCGTGCGCGTTGACGAAAACGCCCTGTAGCACCAGGTTGTCGATCAACTGGCGCAGCGACTCTATGCAATACCGCTGGGCCTCAGGCGAGCCGCCACCCAACACCGCTCTGGCGTCGCGCAGCACGATGCGCTGGATCTCGGGCTCCAGCGCCATCTCCAGGTAGGCGTGGCAGCGCTGGCGGAAGCCGTCCAAAGCGTTATCGGCGGTCTCGGTAATGGCACGCAGGCGCTCGTCCATTTCAGCGTCGAGCTGCTCGACGACGGCTGCCAGCAACCCCTTCTTGTCGCCAAAGTGGTGGTACAACGCCCCCCGCGTCAAGCCCGCCCGGGCGGTCAGATCATCCATCGAGGCGTGCGCAAACCCCTGCTCGGTGAACATCTGGCGGGCGGTGGCCAGTAACAGGGCTCGGGTTTCTTGCATTGCGGCGCGGGTGCGGCGAACCATCCAGCTATTCCTTGTGTTCTGGCAGCATAGGGCGGGCGTATACGAGTATTCATACCGCTTGCACGCATTGTCTTGGGCGCGAGGCGCACTGACAAGCCTGTCGTATCGTCGCGCGGTGACCGAGCCCCCAAGCCTGGCGGTCCCTGAAGCCGATCAAAGCGAATACGACGCCTGTCGGGCTCGGTCGCGCATGCGCTGGTAGCCCCAAAGCGCGACCAACAACACTGCGGCCCCGGCGGCCAAGGCCACGTTGAATCCGGCCTGGGCACCCCACACATCGACCACCTGCCCAGATGCTGCGGCACCGCCGGCAACTCCAACGTTGAGACCGGCGAGCAACCAGGTCATCCCTTCGGTCAGCTTGCTTTCGGGCACGATGCGCTCTACCAGCGACATCGCCACGATCATGGTCGGGGCGAAGAACAGGCCCGCGACCAGCACGGCGATGGCCAGCCCGATGATGTTTCCCACCACCAGCAGCGGCAAGGTTGTCGCCGCAGTCGCCAACCCACCCAGCAGTAGCAGCTTGTGTAGCGGGGTATCGAGTTTCAGGACACCGAACACCAGCCCCGCGACACAGGAGCCGATGGCATAACAGGACAGCACCACGCTAGCCGCAGCCGGCATGTCCATCTGCTCGGCGAATGCCACGCTGACGATGTCGACCGTACCGACGATCAAGCCCATAGCAACCATTAGCAAGGTCAGCAGGCGAACGTCGGCCAGCCTGAACACCGACATGCTGTCTTGCCCGGTGGCGGCATCGGCCTCTACTGGCGGCTCGGTGCCGACCTGCACCGCCAAGGCGAACACGCCGATGGCCAGGAACACGGCAGCAACCAGTGTACCGGCCTGCGGAAGTACCGCCACGCTCAGCCCCACCGAAATCGGCGGGCCAGCAATGAAGGTGACTTCGTCAAGAACGGTTTCCAGCGAGTAGGCTGTCTTCAGTTGCGCCTTGCCGCGGTAAATCGCGGTCCAGCGCGCGCGCACCATCGCCGACATGCTGGGCATGAAGCCGGCGAGCGCGGCCCCGACGAACAGGGTCCAGTCCGCCAACTGCCAATAGCTGCAAGCCAACAGCAGAAGGATGCCCAGCACGCTGAGCCCGGCGGCGGCCGGCAATAAGCGGCCCTGGCCATGGCGGTCGACCAGGCGCGAGATCTGCGGCGACATCAGTGCATAGGTCAGCACGAAGGTGGCCGCCACCGCACCGGCCAGGCCGTAACTGCCGGTGATCTGCGACAACATGGTGATGATCCCGATACCGGTCATCGGCAACGGCAACCGAGCCAGCAGGCCGGCCAAGGCGAAGCCCTTGGCGCCTCTGGCCTGGAACAACTCGCGGTAGGTACTGAACACGCTCGACTCTCCTTATCGAAAGGCCCTTGGGCAGTCACGCTCAAGGTAAATTACATGCAGCTCGTATGATTAAAACCTTATTATCATACGCACTGAATGTAAAGCCTCATGATCCGCCGAGAACGCCCTTATTCAGCCACCCTGCCCTGTGACGCCTTGCGTGTCGCGAGCGGTCGTTCGCCGTTGAGCGAGAGTTGAACAGTGTGGGCGATGCCCTCCGCGCTTAGGAGGCGCGGGTCAAAAAGGTGGGCAATCTGCGCAACAAGCCCACCGGGACTTGGTTTGCATCACCCATTAGAGGAAGGAGTGCGGAACGATGGTACCGTTCCAATTTCAAGCGATTGAGTAGAGATGAGAAAGGCCCATCATTCCATGAGCCCTGTCAGGCGCCTACGTGCAAAGGCATCAGGCGGCACGCCCGGCGGCACCAAAGCCTTACAACTTCCAGTCCAGGCTGACCATCATTGTCCGTGGCTCACCTTGGTAAACGCCGTTGTAGAATCCAACGTTGTTGTAGTAATGCTCATCGAACAGATTCTTCACGTTAACCGACGCTGACAGGTGTTCATCGATTTGATAGCGTGCCATCAGCCCAACCACCGAGAACGCCTTCTGGCCGATCTTGTCTTTGGCAGTGATGATCCTGTCACCATCGCGCCCCACTGGGCGGTTGGCCATTTTGAAGTTGTCGCTCTGCCAATCCAGGCTCGCCCCAACGGTCAATGCCGGGGTCATCTTGTAGGTGCTGGAGAAGCGCACAAGGTTCAATGGCTGCTCGGTATTCTTTCGCTTTTTCTCGGCTGTGGCGGCATGGGTGTAGCTGTAACCCAGGCTCATCTGCCAATCGGTCATCACCTCGCCCGCGACTTCAGCTTCGAAACCTTCAACGACTACACCTTTACCGCCACTTTTGTAGAAAACTTCATTGCCATTGGGCGGCACCGAGTCATCCTGTTCCGCCACGTTATCCTGTTTACTGCGGAACACGGCAGTACTCAGGTTCAGCCTTTCTTCGAACATACTGCCCTTGAGACCTACCTCATAGACTTTGCCAACGATAGGTTCGATGTACTGCTTGTTGACGTCTCTCACGGTCTGCGGGTTAAAAATGTCGGTATAACTGACATAGGCGGTGAACTGGTCATTCAGGTCAAAGAGCACACCGGCGTAGGGTGTCCACTGATCGTTTTGCGTCTGCTTGGTAGTGGACTGACCGGCGACATTCAGGGCGTCGTCATAGTCCCATTCCCGACGCTCCGTTTCCCAACTGCCGTAGCGGCTGCCAACCACGAAGTGAAGGCGGTCTGTCGGGTTCAGCCGTGTTGCGATGTAACCCGCTTTCTGACGGGTGTAGGAGCGCGAACTGTCCAGTCCGGTATCGATGTCATAGAACTTGGGGATAGACCCCATGTACTTCCAGTCAGGAATCTTGTTGTAGTCTTGGGGCACTGGAAGACCAAGGCGATATGGCTCACTATTGCGCCGTTCTGACTCGCCGTAGCCGATCATGAAGTCATGACTGCGCCCCATCAATTGGAAGGGGCCAGCGAGGTTGAAGTCGATCGCATCCATCTTCTCCTCCCCACCAAAATGCGCGTACCAGGCCCGCATGCCACTGCGATCAGCCTCCGGGAAACCATTACCTCCGTAGTACACCTTGCCGTCACTGTCGGTTTGCCGATGGGTGTAGGCCACTTTCATCAGCCAGTCGTTACCCAGGCGCTGATCAAGGGTTGCGAATACCGTCTGGTCTTTCAATGGCCAGGAAGACCATGGGGCGCTGAGGTTGGTCGAGCGTGGCAGATTGGCTTTACTGCCATCGGCATTCCAGAAAGGCACCGTACCCCATGAGGAACCTTGGACGTGCTTGTTCTGATAGTCATATCCCACCGCCAGGACCGTGCTGTCGGTCAGGTCGGCTTCGAGCACGCCATACGCCACCTCACGCTGGGTGGCATATTTATTCATGAACGACTTGTTGTCGCGATACGCCAACACTGTGCGACCGCGCAGCCGCCCCTCCCAGCCTAATGGGCCGCCGACATCCAGGTAGGTGTAGTAGTTGTCGTAGCTGCCCCCACTGACACCGCTCTTGACCGCCAGCTCATGCGTTGGCCGCTTGCGCACCATCGCGATAGTGCCCGAGGGATCACCAGCGCCTGTCGTCAGCCCAGTGGCTCCGCGAACGACCTCAATTCGATCGTAGATGATGGTATCCGAGTCGGACTTAAGCCCCGAGAACGTATTGAGCATTCCATCGATCTGGAAATTATTGATCGCGTAACCACGTGAGTAGTAGCCAGGTCGCTCCGAGTCATTTCGCTGAACCGTTACCCCCGTCACATGGGCCATGGCCTCGGACAGCGTGTTGAGCTGGAAATCGTCCAGCTGCTGCCGGGATATCACCGAGACCGATTGGGGTGTTTCCTTGATCGAGAGATTCAAGCGCGTGGCTGCGCTCATGCTCCCGGTAGTGTAGGAGCCACTGTTCTCAGTGGTACTACCCAAGCTGGTAGCGACCACATCAGTGGAACCAAGCTCCAGCACACTGTCCTCGGATTTGGTTTCTGCCTCAGCCAGCGAAAACGGGCAGAAGACGGAAGCACACAGGCCGAGAGTGAGTGTCATGGAAGGGTTGATCGACGGGGGCATCGCGGGCTGACTCCTTGTTCATGAAAAATCCTTGGCGCAGGAATCTACATGAAAATCATCCGCATGTGATAATTAATATCATCTTTGTGATGGCAGCCCTTCCCCATCGCCCCTCTTGGGAGCAGGGGTCTTTGAGGGTTAAGGGATTCCATCGTCCGCGGCGACAGTTGCCAAAGCGCGTGAGATCTACTGCTCCACTCAGGCTCAAGCGCTCAGGCGAGAAGGTCGAGCACACCAGTGGCGCCGCGTATCGCTGCTCGGGAAGGTCGCCGAGATCGTCGGCGAGTCTCTGCGCAAAGGCGCCCAATGCCACATCGAGGGCAGTGGGGCATACCTCGACGGCAATGATCTTCAAGCATTGCGCGAAGTGAGTCAGCCAGGACGGCCGGGATGCGGGGGATGAACCAGGCGCTCAGGCGGGCCTGAACCCAATAAAGGGGGCCGCAAGGGCTAATGCCAGTCAGTTAAGGTTTCATCCTCATTAACTGGGGCCGCTTTGCGGCCCTTCGCGGGCAAGCCCGCTCCCACAGGTTTCGAGCAGGCTTGAAGCTTGTGAGTTT
>NZ_JBICKE010000029.1:0-16126 GCF_043103865.1 Pseudomonas sp. yb_5 | reverse complement strand
GTGAACGACGGGTGGAGATTGGCCAGCAGGGCCGGCCTCTTCGCGGGTGAACCCGCTCCTACACGACGGTCTGTGTCCAACCACCGCTGTGTGTCCACCACCGATCTGCGTAGGAGCGGGTTTACCCGCGAATGCGGTGGCGGCGGAGACGGTGAACGGCGGGTGGAGATTGGCCAGCAGGGCCGGCCTCTTCGCGGGTAAACCCGCTCCTACGGGCGACCGCGCAGGCCTTTCGCATTTTTTACCCGCAAAAAAGGCCGGCAAAAGCCGCCCAAGCCTCATTGACAACACACAGAACCACCGCCAATAATCACTCAAGTCATACGACAACCTACAACAACTAACAACAAGAGCCGGCCATGACCACTACCCCCTTCAATCGCCTGCTGCTCACCGGAGCCGCAGGCGGCCTGGGCAAGGTCCTTCGCGAACGCCTGCAAGGCTACGCCGAGGTCCTGCGCCTGTCTGACATCAGCCCCATGGCCCCGGCCGCGGGCCCGCACGAAGAAGTCATTACCTGTGACCTGGCCGACAAGGCTGCGGTGCATGCCCTGGTCGAAGGCGTAGACGCCATCCTCCACTTTGGTGGGGTTTCTACCGAACACGCCTTCGAAGAGATTCTCGGCCCCAACATCTGCGGCGTGTTCCACGTGTACGAGGCGGCGCGCAAGCACGGGGTCAAGCGCATCATCTTCGCCAGCTCCAACCACACCATCGGTTTCTATCGCCAGGATGAGCGCATCGACGCTCACGCGCCGCGCCGTCCCGACAGCTATTACGGGCTGTCCAAGTGCTACGGCGAAGATGTGGCCAGCTTCTACTTTGACCGCTACGGCATCGAGACCGTCAGCATTCGCATCGGCTCGTCGTTCCCGCAGCCACAGAACCTGCGCATGCTCTGCACCTGGCTGAGCTACGACGACCTGGTGCAGTTGATCGAACGCGGGCTGTCCACCCCCGGGGTTGGCCACACCATTGTCTATGGCGCCTCCGACAATCGCACCGTGTGGTGGGACAACCGCCATGCCGCGCACCTGGGCTATGTACCCAAGGACAGCTCCGAAACCTTCCGCGCTGCCGTGGAGGCCCAACCGGCACCCGCCGCCGATGACCCGAGCATGGTCTACCAGGGCGGCGCTTTCGCCGTGGCCGGCCCGTTCAACTGACCCCAAGCCAAGAGGCATGGCATGAACTGCGAACTGATCGTCGACGCCCGCAACGGTACCGGCGAAAGCCCTGTGTGGCACCCCGGTGAACAGGCCTTGTACTGGGTAGACATTCCCGCTCGCCAGTTGCATCGCTGGCAAGCGGCCGATGGCAAACACCAGTGCTGGCAGGGCGACGAGATGCTGGCCTGCATCGCCCGCAGCGGTCAGGGTTGGATTGCGGGCATGGAAAGCGGCATCTTCCAGCTCCAGGCCAGGGCGGACGGCAGCCTGGACAGCCGGCTGCTCAGCAACGTGCAGCACGCTCAGGCCGGCATGCGCTTCAACGATGGCCGCTGCGACCGTCAGGGCCGCTTCTGGGCCGGGACCATGCTGCTGGACATGCAGCAAGGTGCCCACGTGGGCGCGCTGTACCGGCAGGACGGCAAAGGCCAGCTGCACCTGCAGCAGGACGGCATGATCGTGCCCAACGGCCTGGCCTTCAGCCCCGACGGCACGCGCATGTACCTGTCCGACTCGCACCCGAACGTGCAGAAGGTGTGGGCTTTCGACTACGACATCGACAGCGGCACACCGCACAACAAACGGCTGTTCATCGACATGCGCGACTACCCCGGCCGCCCGGATGGCGCCGCCATTGACCAGGACGGCTGCTACTGGATCTGCGGCAACGACGCCGGGCAGATCCACCGTTTCACCCCCGAAGGTCGCCTCGACCGATCACTCAGCGTGCCGGTGAAAAAGCCGGCGATGTGCGCCTTTGGCGGCGCCAGCCTGGACATTCTGTACGTCACCTCGATCCGCCCCACTGGCATCGACCTGCGCGACCAGCCCCTGGCTGGCGGGGTATTTGCCCTCGACCCTGACACCAAGGGCCTGGAGGAACCTGCCTTCCGGGGCTGACGCCCCCTAGCCATACCCACACTTGCACCCACGAAACCAGATAATAAAAACCACGGAGTTTCATCATGACGTTCAAACGCAAGCTGCTCCTTGCCGTACTCCCGTTCGCCTTCAGCGTGGCTATGCCTGCTTCGGCGCTGGACATCAAGTTCGCCGAGATTCACCCGGCCGGGTACCCGACCGTGGTCGCGGAACAGAACATGGGTAAAAAGCTGGAGGACGCCAGCAATGGCGAAATCACCTTCAAGATGTTCGCCGGCGGCGTGCTGGGATCGGAGAAGGAAGTGATCGAACAGGCTCAGATCGGCGCCGTGCAGATGACCCGCGTCAGCTTAGGGATCGTCGGCCCGGTGGTGCCGGATGTGAACGTATTCAACATGCCATTCGTGTTCCGCGACCATGATCACATGCGCAAGATCATCGACGGCGAGATCGGCCAGGAAATTCTCGACAAGATCACCAATTCCGATTTCAACCTGGTAGCCCTGGCCTGGATGGATGGCGGCTCGCGCAGCATCTACACGAAAAAGCCGGTGCGCAGCCTGGAAGACCTCAAGGGCATGAAGATTCGCGTACAGGGCAACCCGCTGTTCATCGACATGATGAACGCCATGGGCGGCAACGGCATCGCCATGGACACCGGGGAAATCTTCAGTGCCCTGCAGACTGGCGTGATCGATGGTGCCGAGAACAACCCGCCCACGCTGCTCGAACACAACCACTTCCAGAGCGCCAAGTACTACACCCTCACTGGCCACCTGATCCTCCCGGAGCCGGTAGTGATGTCCAAGACCACCTGGAACAAGCTCAGCCCCGAGCAGCAGGCGCTGGTGAAGAAGGTGGCGCGTGAAGCACAGATGGAAGAGCGCGCGCTGTGGGATGCCAAGACCGCCGCCAGCGAAGAGAGGCTCAAGGCCGCCGGTGTCGAGTTCATTACCGTCGACAAGAAGCCGTTCTACGACGCCACCGCTTCGGTACGCGAAAAATACGGCGCGCAGTACGCCGACCTGATGAAACGTATCGACGCTGTCCAGTAACCGCGCCCCCTCCTGAATGACCTCGGCAGCGCGGCCCCCGTCGCACTGCCGCTTTGGTGATGCCCATGAAAAACCTGTTCCTGCGTGTGAACGACACGCTGTACTGCGCCTGCACCTGGGTTGCCGGCCTGTCGATCCTGACCATGTCGCTGATCATTCCGTGGGGCATCTTCGCCCGCTACGTGCTCGGCACCGGCGCCAGCTGGCCGGAGCCGGTGGCCATCCTGCTGATGGTGGTGTTCACCTTCGTCGGCGCCGCCGCAAGCTACCGGGCCGGGGCACACATGGCGGTGACGATGATCACCGACCGCCTGCCACCGCTGCAGCGCAGCCTGGCCGCGCTACTGGTGCAAGTACTGATGATTCTGGTGTGCGTATTCATGACCTACTACGGCACCAAGTTGTGCATCACCACTTGGAACCAGTTTCTGGCGTCACTGCCGGGTGTGCGGGTGGGCATGACCTATGCGCCGATCCCGATCGGTGGCGTGCTGACCCTGGTCTTTGTGCTGGAAAGGCTCCTGCTGGGCGATCAGAGCCACCGCACGGTAGTGCGTCTCGACCACCTGGAAGAAAACGAAGGAGCGGCATAAATGGATGCGTTCATTCTGTTGGGCAGCTTCATTGCGCTTATTCTGCTGGGCATGCCAGTGGCCTACGCCCTGGGCCTGTCGGCGTTGATTGGCGCCTGGTGGATTGACATCCCGCTGCAGGCGATGATGATCCAGGTGGCCAGTGGGGTTAACAAATTCTCGCTGCTGGCGATTCCGTTCTTCGTGCTGGCCGGCGCGATCATGGCCGAAGGCGGTATGTCACGGAGGCTGGTGGCGTTTGCCGGGGTACTGGTGGGCTTCGTGCGTGGCGGGCTGTCGCTGGTCAACATCATGGCCTCGACCTTCTTCGGCGCGATTTCCGGCTCGTCTGTGGCGGACACCGCGTCGGTGGGTTCGGTGCTGATCCCGGAGATGGAGCGCAAAGGCTACCCGCGCGAGTTCTCCACCGCCGTGACCGTCAGCGGCTCGGTACAGGCGCTGCTGACTCCGCCCAGCCACAACTCGGTGCTGTACTCGCTGGCGGCGGGCGGTACGGTTTCCATTGGCTCGCTGTTCGTGGCAGGTGTGATGCCCGGGTTGCTGTTGAGCGCCGTGATGATGGGCCTGTGCCTGATCTTTGCCAAGAAGCGCAACTACCCCAAGGGCGAAGTGATCCCGATGCGCCAGGCGCTGAAGATAGCCGGCGAAGCGCTGTGGGGCCTGATGGCCATGGTGATCATCCTGGGCGGCATCCTGTCGGGCATGTTCACCGCGACCGAATCGGCAGCAGTGGCGGTGGTGTGGTCGTTCTTCGTGACCATGTTCATCTACCGCGACTACAAGTGGCGCGACCTGCCCAAGCTGATGCACCGCACGGTACGGACCATCTCGATCGTGATGATCCTCATCGGCTTTGCTGCCAGTTTTGGTTACGTGATGACGCTGATGCAGATCCCGTCAAAGATCACCACAGCATTCCTGACCCTCTCGGACAACCGCTATGTGATCCTGATGTGCATCAACTTCATGCTGTTGCTGCTGGGCACGGTGATGGACATGGCGCCGCTGATCCTGATCCTTACGCCGATCCTGTTGCCGGTGATCACCGGTATCGGCGTGGACCCGGTGCACTTTGGCATGATCATGCTGGTGAACCTGGGGATCGGGCTGATCACACCACCGGTGGGCGCCGTGCTGTTCGTCGGCTCAGCCATCGGCAAAGTGAGCATCGAGTCGACGATCAAGGCAATGCTGCCGTTCTACCTGGCGCTGTTCATGGTGCTGATGGCGGTGACCTACATTCCGGCCATCTCGCTGTGGCTGCCCAGTGTGGTGCTGTAAATAAGATCGGGGCTGCGATGGGCTGCAAAGCAGCCCCCTTGGCCCTACCTGCAACGGATCCTGCACATGGCTGCCCCCTCCTCGGCGGTACCTCTATTCCCACGCAAACTGGCAATCGCCTTGCTGGCCCTGCTGGCCTGTTCATTCGCCGGCAACCACATTGCCGCTCGCATCGCATTCGACGACGGCACCGGCGTGCTGCTGGCCATTCTCTGCCGCTCAGGTATTACCTTGCTGGTACTTGCCTGCCTGCTGCTGTGGCAACGCCAGGCCCTGGGCCTGCCCGCCGGTACCCGGCACTGGCAACTACTGCTCGGCCTGCTGATCGCCACCCAAAGCCTGTGCCTTTATTCGGCGGTCGCACGCATTCCGGTAGCCTTGGCGCTGCTGGTGGGCAACACGTTCCCGATGCTGCTGGCGCTGCTCACCTGGGCACTGGGCGGTGCACGCCCCACCGGCCGCACGGTGTTGTTCATGAGCCTGATTCTGTGCGGCCTGGTACTGGCGCTGGATGTACCGGCACACCTGGCCGACAGCGGTGCGGCCAACCCGCACTGGGCATTAGGGGTGAGCCTGGCTTTCGGCGCGGCCTGTGCCTTTGCCTGTGCCTTGTGGGTCACCGACCACAAACTGGCTGCCGTGCGCGGCCCAGTACGCAGCCTGCTGACCTTGCTGATCGTGTTCTCCAGCATGCTGGTGGCAGGCGCAAGCGGCGTGATCCCATCCGGTTTGTCACTGCCAGGCAGCAGCAGTGGCTGGGCAGCCCTGGCCACCCTGGTAGTGCTGTATGGCCTGGCCTTCAGCTTGCTGTTCGTCTGTGTCCCTCGCCTGAACATGGCGCAGAACGCACCGGTAATGAACGTTGAACCCATCGCCACGTTGTTGCTGGGCTGGGCCTTGCTCGACCAGCACCTGAGCCCTGTGCAACTGGTCGGCGCTGCGGTGGTGGTGTGTGGCATCGTGCTGCTCACCTACCGCCGGGCCAATTGATTGATCTTCCATAAAGGAGCCTTGCATGGCTGTGACCGAACTGCACCTGCAAGACCGCCTGACACACCTGAGCCTGGCCCCGGAAATAGGCGCCAGCCTGGTCAACTGGCAGGTAAAGGCGACCGGGCAGGCACTGCTGCGCCATACCGACGCGGCCGCGCTGGCCAGTGGTACGCCGCGACGCTTGGCCTGCTACCCGCTGGCGCCGTGGTCCAACCGCATTGCCGAGGGTGGCTTTGCCCGGCCCGAGGGGTGGCAGGCACTGTTACCGAATACCGGGCATGACCCTTACCCGATTCATGGCAGCGCCTGGCAGCAGGCCTGGCAGGTAGAACACCACAGTGAACAGCAGGCTCGGTTGACGCTGGACAGTGCCGTGCCGTTTGCCTACCAGGCCACGCTGGATGTGCACCTGCATGAGGGTTGCCTGAACCTGGACCTGCAGGTGATGCACCAGGATGAGCCAGCTACCTGGTATGGCCTGGGGCTGCATCCCTACTTTCCGCGGTATCCCGATACCAAGTTGTACGCAACTGCGCGCAACGTGTGGCTGGCCGGGGATGGGCGGTTGCCCTCGTACCAGGCCGAGGTGCCCGAACAATGGCGTTTCAATGCCATGGGGCGTTTGCCCGAGACAGTGGTTGATCACGCCTTCAGTGGCTGGCCAGGGGAGTGCGTGATCGAACAGCCCAGCGCGGGTTATCGACTGGCGTGCAGTGCCAACGAGGCTGGACACTTCTTGCTGTTTTGCCCGCAAGGGCAAGGGTTTTTCTGCTTTGAGCCGGTTAGCCACCCCATCAATGCGCACCACCTGCCAGGGCGGCCAGGGTTGCGATTGTTGCACCGGGGGGAGGCAATGAACCTGGCGTTCAGGATGCAGTATCAGGCGTTGTGAGCGGGTTGCCTGAAAAACGGCCGCCACGGTATCAAACATTGTTTAGCATCATTTCTCGACACGATGCAGGTTCTCAATCCAGCTGCTGATCGCGCAATCCTTGCGCCAGCATGTCGATAAAGGCCCTGACCTTGGCCGAGCCGTACTTGCTTTCGCGGTGCAGCACATGAATGGGCCAGGGCGCCTCTTCGTACTCGGCCAGCAGCACCTGCAGCTGCCCGCTGGCCAGTTCGTCTACGACCTGATACGACAGCAGCCGGGCAATCCCCAGCCCGCCGCTGGCAGCGGCGATTGCCCCGTCATTGCTGGTGACCGTCAGCCGTGGCTTCATGCGCACCAAGGTCGGCTCGTCGGTCACGCCGAAGCGCCAACCGGCCCGCGGCGACAGGTTGGTGGTGCCGATTACCGCATGCCCGGCCAGGTCCGACGGGTGCTTCGGCACACCATGGCGCGCCAGGTAGTCGGGTGAGGCACACAACATGCGCCGCACCCTGCCCACCCGCAGCGCCTTCAACCCGGAGTCGGGCAACGGCCCGATGCGCACGGCCACGTCCATGCCCTCCTCGACCATATTCACCACGCGGTCGAGGAAGTACGCGGAAACATCGACTTCCGGGTACTGCTGCAGGTAACGGACGATGCACGGCATGACGAACTTCCTGCCGAACAGGATCGGCGCGGTCACCGCCAGGTCGCCCCTGGGGGTCGCGTTGATGCCGGCTGCGGCTTCATTGGCCTCGTGGATGCTGGCGAGGATGTGCCGGGTGTCTTCCAGATAACGGCCGCCGGCCTCGGTCAGGCGCACGCTGCGAGTTGTGCGCAGCAACAGCTTGACCCCGAGCTGCTCTTCCAGGGCGCTGACGGCGCGGGTGACAGCGGCCGGGGAAATGTCCAGACGGCGAGCAGCAGCGGCGAAGCTTTCCAGCTCGCCGACGGCGACGAACACCTTCATCAGGTGGATCTGGTCCATGCGGGCTCCTGAAGGTTAAGAGGCGTGGGGATTATCTTTCATCTGGATGCCTGGTGTTAGCTGTGCCGGCCTCTTCGCGGGCAAGCCCGCACCTGCGACTGGCTTGAATCAGACATCCAGCACCAACGCCTGCATCCCCTCCTCCACCTTCGCCGGCACAGCACAACAGATCAGCACCGAACCCGCCTCCGGCAACTCTGCCGGCGGATTTGGATAATGCACCTGGCCGCTCACCAGCCGGGTCTTGCAGGTACCACACGAACCACCCCGGCAACTGAACTCCGGGGCCAGCCCACGCGCCTCGGCCAGTTCCAGCAAAGTGCCGCTACCGGGAACCCAGCGTGCCTCCTTGGCCGACGCGGCAAAATACACCGGCACCGGTTCGTCAGCGGCAGGTGGCTGTTGCAAGGTTGGCTGGTCTGCGTCGGTGTACCGCCGCAGCGTCGACGGGCCAAACGCTTCGGCGTGAATCCGCGCATCCGACACATGCACCCCACGCAGCCCTTCGTAAAGCTGCTGGGTGAAGCTGCCCGGGCCACACAGGTAGAAATCGTAGTCGTCCAACGCCAGCGTTGCCTTGACCTGTTCGATACCCAACCGGCCGGCAAACTCGTAATCACGACCGACCTGCGCGTGCCCTTCAGGCTGGCTCAGGGCGCGGTGTACCTGCAGTAGATCGCCAGCCTGTTGCCGCAAGGCCGCCAGTTCCTGCTGGAACGGCAAGTCGGCCAGGCTGCGTGCGCCATGGAACAGATGAATGCGCCGGGCCTGCCCTGTCCTCAACTGCTGGCGCAGCATGGCCAGCAACGGCGTTATACCCACGCCCGCGCCGATCAGCACCAACGGGCGCGTGCTTTGCTGGTCAAGCGTGAAGCTGCCCATCGGCGGCCGCACATTCAGCACATCGCCGGCCACAACGCGCTCATGCAGATACCGCGAAGCCGGGCCCTGGGCTTTGACGCTGATGCGCAAGAATGCATCGGCCGGGGCACTTGAAAGGCTGTAGGTGCGGATCAGCGCCGACTCGCCATCACGCGGCACTTGCACAGGCAGATGCTGGCCAGGGGCAAAGGCCACACGGCAGCCTGCCGGTGGTTCGAGATAGAACGAGCGGATATCGCGACTTTCCTGCTCCACCCGCAGCACCCGCCAGGCCAGCCATTGGCGCTGTTGTTGCCGCTGCTCCAGGCGCGCATCGGCCTCGGCCCAGGTGCCGGTCATCAGACTGGTCGGCGCGTATTCCTTGAAAGCCCAGCGCAGGGCAACGGCTGCCGGACGCCTCACCACCTGCTCGACCTGCAGTGTCCATAACCGCTCAGCCCCTTCAAAGGCCTGGATGGCCGGGCTGTCCAGCAGCACCTCGGCACGTCCATACAGTTGCAACACATTGCCATTATTGAAGTCGATGAACAGCAAGCCGGCCCGCGGGTTGACCACCAGGTTACCCAAGGTGTTGAAATGCAGATTGCCAGCATAATCGGGAATGGTAAGCCGATTGCCTTCGACCTTGATGAACCCTGGCCGGCCACCACGGTGGGAGACATCCACCGAGCGCTGGCCGTCAGCATGCTCGACATAGCTGGCGACGAAGAAGGTATCGGCGGCCTGGATCATGCTGACGGCGGAGGTATCCAGTGTTGTCGCATCGATGCGCCCGAGGGCGGGTTCGGTGACGCGGGTGTAGTCACGCAACTGGATGTACTGCGGGCAGTTGCCAAACGCCTGCTCTACGGCCACTTGCAGTTGCCCTTGGGCAGCGTGGCGGATCTGCCCGTTGATGCGATTGCGCCGACGGGTGTGCAGTTCGATCCCCAGCAAGCCCACCGCCTGCCCGGCAGCCAACCCGGGGGTGGCGGGGTCATCTACTGGCAACGTGGTGTGGATCGTCAGCATACGAGGGTCGGGCGAGCTTACGAACCCTTCCGGCCCTTCCAGCAGCGTGGCCCATGGCCGACCCTGGGCATCCACACTGGCGGCGACCATGAACGGTAACTGATGATAGAACGTCCGATGCTGGTCGGGCATGTGGTCACGAATGACCTTTTGCCCGAACGCCTCCATGCGTTCTGCTACACCGACCTTTTCCTGCAGGGTCTTTTCACCCGCATGCCAGGGCGAGGGGCAGTGATCAGGAGATTGTTGCATGGCGGCGTTCCTCGCGATGGCGGGGTTTCAGGCGTGGGTTTGCAGCCCGATCACGGTGCGCGGCATGGGGACGAAACGCGGCAGCGCCTCGATCCGCGCCAGCCAGTTGCGCACATTGGCATAGGGCTCCAGCGACACATTGCCTTCGGGGGCGTGAGCGATGTACGAGTAGTTGGCAATGTCCGCTATGGTGGGTGTGCTACCCGTCAGGAATGGCGTGTTGGCCAACTCGGCATCGATCACCTTGAGCAAGGTGTGGGCGCGGGAAATCACTTCGTCGGTATTGAACGAAGCCCCGAACACCGTGACCAGGCGGGCGGCTGCCGGGCCAAATGCCAGCGGGCCCGCGGCGACCGATAGCCAGCGTTGCACACGGGCAGCGGCGGCAGGTTCTTCGGGCAGCCAGGCACCGTTGTCATACTTTTTGGCCAGGTAGACGAGGATGGCGTTGGAGTCGGCAATCACCGTGCCGTTGTCATCGATGACCGGAACCTGGCCGAACGGGTTGAGTGCGAGGAAGTCCGGCTGCTTGTGCGCGCCTTTGGCCAGGTCGACGAACACCAGCTCGGTGGGCAGGTTCAGTAGCGAGAGCATCAACTCGATGCGATGGGCATGGCCAGACTTGGGGAAGTTGTAGAGCTTGATCGGGTTCGACATGGGCTTGGCTCCTGGTCAGCGCCGGGATGGGGCTGATGGAGCACATGCTGCACTGGATCGGCTGGCAGCAGAATCAGTGCGCAGGGGAAACCATAATTTCGCGGGGCGGAACAATGGTTTCCAAACACTTGCGCTGGCGCCTACAGGTGAGCGCTAGCCAACGATCCGATCAGTGCAGCTTTTTGAAATGTCGGTACAGCCCACGCGCAGCCTCGACCACCTGCGGCACACAGGCCTGGATATCCTCATCGCTCATCTGGTCCAGCAGCTCGAAGTTATCTTCCAGCCCATGTAGCGAAATGGCCTTGAGCAGCGGGGCCTGCTCCGGTGGCAACTCGCCCCAACCGGCCACCTGGGTACCGCGCATGTAGCCGAAACACCACTCCTCCATCACGATCACAGTGCCCTGCTCGCCTTCGCGTTCCTCGAACAGCGGTTCGAACTGGTCGACCTCATTGCTCAGTTCTTCTGCCACCTGGCTGGCATAACGCAGCATCAATGCCGTGTAGGCCTCCTCATGCGCGGGCTTCTTGAACTTCGGTACCTTGCCACCCGCTACCGCCGGCAGCCATTGTTCCGGCAGGACAGTGATCGGCGAACTGGCCAGTGCGACGAAAAAGCCATTGAGCTCGGCCAGGTTCAGCACCGAGTAGTCATTGCCATAGGTGATCAGCAGGTCTTCGAGGCGGTCGAGTTCTTTTTCGCTGAGTACGGGGAGCATGGTAAGAATCCTGGGAAGCAAAAGTGTGTGCACCCTAGCACAGCAACGCCGGAAGGGCTGCCCGCGCGAACGCCCGCGCGGGCAGATGGTTCAGGGCTGCAACCAGTCCTGCAGCTCATGTTGCCGGTCGGTGCCTATCAGCAGCCACAGCAAGATGCGGCATTTGCGCGGGCAGAGTTGCCCAGCCATGTAGACGCCTTTTTTCTGCAGGTCGATCTCTGCACCAGCAAACCCGTAGGTTGCCCGGGCTGTAGGCCCCCTCCCTGTGCGCGTAGCAACCATGACCGGCAAGGTGGGCGCCAGGTGTTCCAGCACTTCGGACCAACTGGCGGAAACATGCCCAGCACCGAAACCGGCGATGACCAACCCCTCATAACCCAAGGTGGCCACAGCCCGCAGCAGCGCCGTGTCTGCGTCTAGGCAGGCTTCCAGCAGGGCAACGCGCTGGTCGGTGCGGTACGGTAACGGCAACACTTTCCGTCGCCCGGGCGGATGGCGATACAACACAACACCCTCCACAACGTCGCCCAACGGGCCACATCCGGGCGACTCGAATGCCGCCATCGCCAGGCTGGCCGTCTTGCGAACCCTTGCCGCGCAGTGGACCTGATCATTCATGACCACAAGCACACCTCGCCCACGGCTGTGTTGTGCCAATGCAACCTGAGCCGCAGCCAACAAGTTGGCCGGCCCATCATTGCCCGGCTGACTCGCCGAGCGCATGGCACCGGTCATCACCAATGGCACATCGAATGACCAGAGCAGGTCCAGGAAATAGGCCGTTTCCTCAAGGCTGTCGGTCCCTTGGCTCAATACCAAGGCCTGAGCCCCGCGCTCCACTTCCCCCTGGGCCCATGCCAACACCTCCAGCAACGTCGCGAAGCCCAGCGATGCACTGGGGAGCAGGCACAATGAAGCAACGTTCAACTGCGCCATCTCGCGCAATTGTGGAACCTGAAGCAGTTGCCGCTCACAATCCAGGCTTGGCGTCACACCATCCCCGACAGCACCGGCCCGCATACTGACCGTGCCGCCCAGGCTGGCGATCGACAGCCTGGGCAGACTCGAATGTTCACTCATGCTTCTCCCCCCACAAGTAATCCGACTACAGGCACGATTCCCAGCGTGCAGACGGCCATCGACACCACATTGCCGATGTAGCCATGCACATAGGCCGGCAACCGCCGAGTGATCGCCACTGCCAGCGGCGGAGCCACCAGTGCACCCAGCACTGCACTCGCCACCACCACTTGCCAGCTGCCGCCATGTGTCAACACCGCGGCCGGGACGATCGACACAATCGGAATGTAGGTAGGGTACCACCCACGGGCTTTCCACTGTCCACGCCAGAGTACAACCCCGACCAGGGAGGCCAAGGCCTGCCCGGCCACCATCTGCATCACCAGCATAGAACCGTAGGACAGTGCAGCCGGACTCAACAGGTATGCCAGCAACACACCCAGCAATAGCCCGAGGCTGGCCAGCTCATTACCAAAGAATGGGGCTTCGCTGAAGTCGGCCAGAACGCGCCGCAAAGTCCAGACCACACCGTAGTCAGGCTGATTGACAACCGGCGCCACGACGGTGGGTTCACAACATTGGCGTACCCATGAAGGAAAGTGCTTGCACAGGATGAAGGCCACGACGCTTGCCACTGCCATGCCACTCACATTGCCCACTACCACTGGCAACTGCAGGGGATAACACAGGTAATTGACCATCAGCAGGCTGGCCGGTGTTACCAGTAGCGCCCCCAGTAGTGCCCCCGTGATCGTCACCCGCCAGCCCGCACCAAAAAGCAATACCATGGCTGCCGGCAATGACACGAAGGCAACGAAGGTGGGTTGCCAGGTGCCACTGGCCAATGTCCATCCCCACAACACATGACTGAGCAGCAAGCCCAAAAGCGAACTGGTAAACACCCATGGCCATAATCCGCTGCCATAGCAGATGGCAAAGCCCTGCCACCGGTACCCTCGCAGCTGCGCCCAGTGCGCCAGGCACGCCCCCAGCAGCAAGCCCAGCGCAGGCAGTTCGTGCTTGTAGAAAGCCACTTCACTGATATCACCCACAATCCAGCGCAAACGGCTGAGCGGCTCATCGAGCGTCGCCACCCTATGCGCATAATCCAGCCATTGGCCATGGGCAAGGCTTGCAGCGAGAAACACCAGCAGGCAGCCGAAAATCAACACAAGCCAATACTGCTGTCGTGAGAAGAGGAGTGTGTTCATTCGCAACTCCTCAACGTGGCATAGGTGCATGCAAGCGATAGCCAAGGGTGGCATCGTAGAGGTCGGTGCGCCGGTCTCTTGGCAGGTCGTTGAGGCTGTTCCAGATCGGTGCCGAGCGCGCACTGCTCAAGTCGACATCGGCATAGATAATCTCCTCGGCTTCTGCACTGCCCACCTCGCCGATCGGCCAGCCATTGGTACCGGCGATCAGCGAGCAGCCCAGGAAGCGCCCGCCCCGCTCGCTGCCGACACGGTTCGCGGCGGCGATATAAACGTTGTTGACATGGGCTGCCGTCATGGTCAGGTACGAGGCCATACAACGCCCTGCATCATCGAACAACGGCGGCGGGGTCCATACCCAGTTGTTGAGGCTGCAGATGATGTCGGCGCCTTGCGCGGCCATCACCCGTGGTACTTCCGGGAACCAGATGTCCCAGCAGATCAGCAGGCCGATACGGCCGATAGGCGTCTCGAACACCGGGAACCCCAGGTCCCCAGGGGTGAACCAAAGCTTTTCCTGGTTCCACAGATGCGCCTTGCGGTAGTGCCCGAGCAGGCCTTCGGGGCCAAACAGTACAGCACTGTCGTAGAGCTTCAGCCCGTCACGTTCGGCAAACCCCGCAGCCAGGTATACCTGGTATTGCTTGGCGAAGTCTGCCCAGGTTTTCAGGCAAGGGCCGTCCCGCAGCACCTGCGCATGGGAATAGGCTTCGGCACGGGAGTTGAAGGTGTAGCCCGTGTTGGCCAGTTCAGGCAGCACGATCAGGTTGGCACCTTCGCGTGCTGCGCGCCGGGCCAATGCCAGGCCTCTGCTCACGTTGTTCTCACAGTGCTCGAGACCGACCTGAGGGTCGTACTGGATTACAGCGATACGTACAGGGCTGACGGGGGAACAGGATTCAGACATGGCGGCTTCCTTTTTATGGTTGTTTTGGAAGGACGCCAGTAAAGCGATGTTGGGTCAGGGAGCGACAGTCAGGAGAGTCCTATGGGGCCAAAGGAAAACTACATAATCGCAGTAGGACTCCCCCTACAAAATGCCCCGTACGCCGTTATTTCCCAAGCTGATAGTGGGGGTAGTACTCGAGGGTAAAGCCGCCATTGAACTGGGCTGAAGCAACCCAGTAACTCAGGCGCCGACATGCAAGTGCGGTGAATGGAGTGTGTGGCACGTGCGGCAACCGGCCTCTTGTTCGATAAGACGGCGGTAGTCGAGATCCGGGGGGTTAGGGAAACGCGCGGCCCACGGCTGCGTGGGCAGTAATGGGTCGATGGCCAGATCGGCAGGATGGTTGTGTGTTGAACCAATAGTCATGTTCTCGTGTTCTCCATGAGTAGAGAACCTGAGAATGATCAATTGCGAGAGGCATAAAGTGGTTACCACCCGACGGCACCTACAGGATCGTGAGATACCTGTGGGTGCCGGCTTACAGCGATAAGGTCGTCAGGGCTTACACCGCCAGGGCGCGCTCACGCAGCTCACTGTTGAGGATGCGGTCGTTCTCGCTGTAATCGACCGGGCAGTCGATCACGTGCACACCCGGGGTCTTGATGCAGTGCTCCAGCAGCGGCAGCAGGCCTTCGGCGCTTTCCACGCGGTGGCCGTTGGCGCCGTAGGCTTCGGCATATTTGACGAAGTCCGGGTTGCCGTAGTCCAGGCCGAAATCGGTGAAGCCCATGTTGGCCTGCTTCCAGCGGATCATGCCGTAGCCGTCGTCACGCAGGATCACCACGGTGATGTGCATGCCCAGACGTACTGCAGTTTCCAGTTCCTGGCTGTTCATCATGAAGCCGCCGTCGCCGCACACCGAGATTACCGGGCGGTCCGGGTGCACCAGGTGCGCAGCCATTGTCGATGGCAGGCCGGCGCCCATGGTCGCCAGGGCGTTGTCCAGCAGCACGGTGTTCGGCTTGTGCGCCTTGTAGTTGCGAGCGAACCAGATCTTGTAGATGCCGTTGTCCAGGGCGACGATGCCTTCGGACGGCAATACACGACGGATGTCTGCGACCATGCGCTGCGGGTAGACCGGGAAGCGGTCATCGTCGGCGCCTTCGGCGATCTGTGCTTCGTTGGCTTCACGGATGGCCATCAGGCGGGTGAAGTCCCAGTGCGAAGTCTCGGTCAAGGCTTCGCCGATTTGCCACACGGCGTTGGCGATGTCACCGATCACTTCCACCTGAGGGAAGTACACGGCATCGACTTCAGCAGAGCGGAAGTTGATGTGGATGACTTCAGTGCCGCCACGGACCATGAAGAACGGTGGCTTCTCGATCACGTCGTGACCGATGTTGACGATCAGGTCGGCAGCTTCGACGGCGCGGTGAACGAAGTCGCCCGACGACAGTGCAGCGTTGCCGAGGAAGCGCGGGTGACGCTCGTCGACCACACCTTTACCCATCTGGGTGGTGATGAACGGGATGCCGGTCTTGTCGATCAGTTGCTTGAGGACCTTGGCGGTCATCTTGCGGTTGGCACCGGCACCGATCACCAGGATCGGGTTACGCGCGTTCTGCAGTTTCTCGACGGCAGCTTCGAT
>NZ_JBICKE010000028.1:0-1980 GCF_043103865.1 Pseudomonas sp. yb_5 | reverse complement strand
CCTAACCAAAGATGGGCAGCGCACCTAGCTGTGTATTTGAGGTGTGCAATTCCATGGCAGTAGCGCTTCGTAGTCTTCCACTGAGCACGCCTGCGGCAGGCGTTCCAGTGCGTGGCGCAGCCACGCATAGGGTTCTTGGCCGTTGGCTTTGGCCGTTTCTACCAAGCTGTAAAGTTGCGCGCTGGCAGTGGCACCTTTGGGCGTGTCACTGAACAACCAGTTCTTTCTCCCGATGACAAACGGGCGGATCGCACGCTCGGCCGCGTTGTTGTCCATCGGCAAGTAGCCGTGCTCGACGTAGCGCTCCAATTTGCTCCAGTTGCTGGCCAAGTAACCGATGGCCTTGCCCAAGGCATTCTGCGTCGTGACCTGAGGTTGCGTTTTCTCTACCCAGTTTTTCAGCTGAGTCAGCAATGGCAGGCTGCGCTCCATGCGGGCAACCTTACGATCTTCGTCGTCACTGTCCTTCAAGTCGCGCTCGACGCCATAGAGCTTATTGATCAGGTTCAATGCGATGTCAGCGCGTCCTGTTTTGCCCTTGGGCTGTACTTTCTGCGCTTCGACGAACTTGCGGCGCGCGTGCGCCCAGCAGCCCAATCGCTCCAGTCCGTCCTGTGCAGCCAGCGCGTTGTAACCGGCGTAGTCGTCGGTCATGACATAACCGCGATAGCCGTCCAGCAGGCGCACCGGCACCTCCTGCGCTCGGCTGGTGGCGTAGTCGAAAAGGATCACCGGGCGATCAGGCGGGCCGCCGGTTTGTACCCACATCCAGGATTGGCTGCTGGGCTCACGCCCCGGCTCTTTCAACACCTGCACACGTGTTTCATCACAGTGGATGATCCGACTGTTCAACAGGCTTTCGCGCATCAGATTCAGCAGCGGCTGAAAGTGCTCGCTGCATTGAATCACCCAGCGTGCCAGGGTTTGGCGCGGAATATCGATACCGTGACGCCCCAGCACTTTTTCGAAGCGGTGAAGCGGCAAGCCGTCTACGTATTTGGTGGTCAGCAGCATGGCCAGCACACTCGGGCTGGCCATGCTTTTCTCGATCATCTGGGCGGGCTTGTCCGCCGTTACGGGCGCTGACTCGCAGTCCCGGCAGCCGTACACCTTGCGAACATGTTTGATGACGCGAATCTGCATCGGGACGATTTCAAGCTGTTCGCTGACTTCTTCACCGATGGCATGTTTACGGCAGCCACAAGCGCAGGTCAGTTCATGCTCGGGCAGTTCGTGGACAACTTCGATACGCGGCAAATCAGCTGGCAGCGGCTTGCGCTTGCCACGGCGTTTGGTTGGCGCAACGACTTCTTCGTCGTCAGCCTCATCCAAGGGCTCGGCCAGGCTTTCCGCTTCGTCGAAGAGTGGCAACTGTGGTGTCGCCGCATCGCCAGTCTGCTCGGTCTTGCGCCCGAACAAGCGCTGGCGCAACAGCGCAACTTCCTCTTCGAGATGAACGATCTTGCCCTTGTCGGACGCGCGCTCGTGGATCATCTGCTCAAGCAGTTGCTTGAGCAGAACAGGATCGTCAGGGAGGTTTTCGGGCATGGAAATCATGCCGCGGATTATACCGAATCAGGCGACGTATCGAGGCGTCAAAACCTGATGCGGACGGTTGCGCCAGAGGTCGAAGCCATCAAGCAGCCAGTTCAGTTCCTGAACGGTCAGGACAATGGCGACCTCAGTCGGATCGGGTGAAGTTTTGAAACGCTCGGACTCCAGGCGTTTGAGCCAGAGGCAGAAGCCGTTGCGTTCCCAGTACAGGATCTTCACGCGGTTGCGCGGCTTGTTGAGGAAGACGAAAAGCACTGGGTCGAACACCGCCACCTTGATATCAAGTTCGACCAGCGCGGCCAGGCCATCGATGGATTTTCGAAAGTCGACAGGCTTGGGGTAGAGGTACACTTTTTCGACTTTGGCGTCGGGTCGCATCATGGTCGGCGAGCTCCAGAAAGAAATCGGGAGCACAGCATCGGGGAT
>NZ_JBICKE010000027.1:0-10303 GCF_043103865.1 Pseudomonas sp. yb_5 | reverse complement strand
TGGCCTGTGTCCACCCCCCGATGTATATCCACCACCGATCAGCGTGTAGGAGCGGGTTTACCCGCGAATACGGTGGCGGCGGCAACGGTGAACAGCAGGTGGAAATTGGCCACCAGGCCCGGCCCTTTCGCGGGTAAACCCGCTCCTACGGGGGTTCACAGCCGGCAAATCAGTAAAGATTAGGCTCCATCTCCAGCTCAACCCCAAACCGCTCGAAGATGTCCGCCTGAATCTTCCGCGCCAGCGCATGCATCTGCGCCCCGCTCGCCTGCCCATAGTTGACCAGCACCAGCGACTGCAAGCGATGCACGCCAGCATCACCCTCACGATGGCCCTTCCAGCCCGCCTGCTCGATCAACCAGCCCGCCGCCAATTTCACCTGACCATCAGCCTGGGGGTATGCCACGACGCCGGGATACTGCGCACGAATACGCTCGACCCGATCAGCCGTTACCACCGGGTTCTTGAAGAAGCTCCCGGCATTGCCAAGCTCTGCCGGGTCTGGCAGCTTCTCGCGGCGAATGCTGCAGATTGCATCACTGATCGCTTGCGCGGTCAGCTCGGTAACACCCTGCTCAGACAGGCGTTGGCGCACCGGGCCGTAATCCAGATGAGCGTGCAGGGTGCGGGTCAAGGCAAAGCGCACACGCAGGATCAACCAGCGGCCGGGGTTGCGCTTGAAAAGGCTGTCGCGATAGGCGAAAGCACATTCTGCCAAACTGAAGTCCCGCAGCTCGCCCGTCTCACGGTCCAGGGCTGTCAGCCCGGCGAATACGTCCTTGATCTCCACCCCGTATGCGCCCACGTTCTGCATCGGCGCAGCCCCGACGGTGCCGGGGATCAGACTGAGGTTCTCCAGCCCGCAATAGCCCTGCGCCAGCGCCCACTGCACAAACGCGTGCCATGGTTCACCGGCCTCGGCTTCGACCACGATACGCTCGCCATCGTCATTGAGCACACGCCGACCGCGGCTGGCCATGTGCAGCACCAGTGCATCGATATCGCGGGTCAGCAGCAGGTTGCTGCCACCCCCGATCACCAGTACCGGCAGGCCCCTTTGCTGTGCCTGGCCCAGCGCCTGACGCACCTGCTGGTCGTCCTGCACCTGGCTGAAATAGCGCGCCTTCACGTCGATGCCGAAGGTATTGTAAGGCTTGAGCGATACCTGCTCCTGCCACTGCACTGTCATAGACGCCCCTTGATTTCCAGTACCAGCGCCTGGCAAGCCGCCTCCACCAGATCCAGCACCTGCTCGAAGCCGTCGGCGCCACCATAGTAAGGGTCTGGCACTTCATCCAGGGCTGCACCGTAGCGGCGCAGGAACAGGTCGAGTTCACCCACTGCCGTGGACGGGCGCAGGGCCCGCAGATCGCGCAGGTTGTGCTCATCCATGGCCAACACCAGGTCGTATTCGGCGAAGTGCGATGCCTTGACCTGTTGGGCGCGTTGCTGCGACAGGTCGTAACCACGCGCCAGCGCCGCCTTGCAGGTGCGGCTGTCTGGCGCCTTGCCGACATGCCAATCGCCGGTGCCGGCAGAAGCCACCTGCACCTTGTCGGCGAGCCCGGCGACATGCAATTGATGGCGCAGCACGCCTTCGGCAGTTGGCGAGCGGCAGATGTTGCCCAGGCACACGAACAGGACGCGCATCAGGCCTCCAGCAAGCGCCGTACGCGCTCCAGATCCTCCGGGGTGTCTACGCCCACGGCAGGCGCCTCGATGGCGTCCTCGATGTGAATGCGTACGCCGTGCCACAGGGCACGCAGTTGCTCCAGCGCTTCAGCCTGCTCAAGCCAGCATGGGCCCCAACTGACGAAGTCGTGCAGGAAGCCGACACGGTAGGCGTACATGCCAATATGGCGGCGATATGGCACCCCTTCCGGCAGCACGTCGCGGCCCTTGGCAAAGGTATCGCGGCCCCAGGGCAGCGGCGCTCGGCTGAACGTCAGGGCCAGGCCATTCTTGTCACTCACTACCTTGACCGCGTTAGGGTTGAACACGGTTTCCGGCTCATGGATCGGCTCGGCCAAGGTGGCGATGCCCGCTTCCGGATGCGCAGCCAGGTTGGCCGCCACCTGGTCGATGATCACCGGTGGGATCAGCGGTTCGTCGCCCTGCACGTTGACCACGATGGCGTCAGCCGGCAAGCCGAGGTACGCGGCCACTTCGGCCAGGCGGTCAGTGCCCGATTCATGATCGGCACGGGTCATCAGCACTTCGGCGCCGAAGGCCTGGCAGGCTTCGAGGATGCTGGTGTCGTCGGTGGCGATGACCACACGGCTGGCACCGCTCTTGCGGGCCTGCTCCCACACATGTTGCACCATCGGCTTGCCGGCAATCAGCAGCAGCGGTTTGCCTGGCAGGCGGGTGGAGCGCAGCCGGGCGGGGATTACTACCGTAAATTCCAGGCTCATTTGTCAAGACGCTCGTCGTCGGTCAGGGTGCGTGCCTCGCTTTCCAGCATGACCGGGATACCGTCGCGAATCGGGTAGGCCAGGCCAGCGCCTTTGCTGATCAGCTCGGTCTTGTCGGCGCTCAACTTGAGCGGGCCCTTGGTGATCGGGCAGGCCAGGATATCGAGCAGTTTGGTGTCCATTGGAGGCTTCCTTTAGGCCAGGTGGCCGGAAATTGAAAACGGGCTCAGGGTTTGCGCAACAAGCGTTGCAACTGGCTGTCGAGCCAGGTGCTGAAAGCCGGCGTAGGCTGGGCTTCGACGGCCAGGTACCACCAGTCGTCAGCGGCAAAGGCCCGGCATTTCACCGCGTCCTTCTCGGTCATGACCAGCGGCAGTGGCGGGCTGAAGGCCAGGCTCCGGGCACTGAACTGCGCATGGTCGGCGAAGGGATGCGGCACCGGCTGCCAGTTTAGCCCCAGCAGGGTGTTGAAGAAACGTTGCGGGTTGCCGATACCGGCCACCGCATGCAGGCGCTGGCCGGTGGGGAAATGGTCGAGCGCATGGCGCTCGCCACTGCGCACGTTGACCAGGGCGGACGGCTGCAGGCAGAAACCGAAACCATCGGTGCGGTCTTCGCTGGCGCCGTTGAACAGCACCGCGTCAGCCTCACGCAAGCGGTCGGCCGGCTCACGCAAGGGCCCCGCCGGCAGGCAGCGGCCATTGCCCAGGCCGCGGGCAGCGTCGATCAGCACCAGTTCCAGGTCACGGGCCAGGCGGTAATGCTGCATACCGTCGTCGCACAGGATCAGGTCTAGGGGTTCGCTTGCCAGCAATGCCTGCACGGCACGGGAGCGATCGGGGTCGATCATCAGTGGCACGCCGGTGCGTTGCACGATCAGCAGCGGCTCGTCGCCCGCCTGATCGGCCGCCTGATCGGCCTGCACCCGCCAGGGCAGCTGCGGCGGCCTGGCACCATAACCGCGGCTGACCACGCCCACCTTCAGCCCCTGCTGGCGACAGTGCTCGATCAGCCAGAGGATCATCGGCGTCTTGCCGGTGCCACCGACGGTGATGTTGCCCACCACAATGACCGGTACCGGTGCCCGGTAGCTGGCACTGTCCCCCCTTAGAAACCGTGCCCGCTTGCGCGTGACCACGCGGCGATACAGGGCCTCCAGCGGACGCAGCAGCACCAGCGCCGGATGCCCGGCGTACCAGGCGGCGAGCAAGCGGTCGGCGAAAGCCATCAAGGCGTGCCCTGGGCCGCCTCGACGGTGGTCATGCGCAACTGGCTGAAACCGAGCTTGCCGGCAGCATCCATTGCGGTGACCACAGCCTGGTGCGGGGTCTTGCCGTCGGCGCTGATGGCCAGCGGCAACTTGTTGTCGCCGCCCGACTCGCGCTCTATGGCCTCGCTCAGGGTGGCCAGGTCGCTTTTGGGGAGCAGGTGGTTGTTCACCGAATACACGCCTTCGGCGCTGATGGTGATTTCCACCAGTTTGCCCGGGTCAGCCGGCGCCCGCTCGGCACTGGTGGCTTCGGGCAGCTCGACGCGGAGTTGCGTTTCGCGGGTGAAGGTGGTGGTAACCACGAAGAACAGCAGCAGGACGAATACCACGTCGATCAGCGACGCCAGGTTGATGTCGACGTTCTCCCGCTGGCGATTGCGCCGGAACTTCACGCCTTGCCTCCGGCCACTTCCACTTCACGGTCACCCTGGATCACTTCCACCAGCTTGATCGCCTCCTGCTCCATGCCGATCACCAGTTCATCGATGCGGCGCAGCAGGAAACGGTGGAAGAACACTGCCGGGATACCGACCATCAGGCCAGCCGCAGTGGTGACAAGGGCCTTGGAGATACCACTGGCCAGCACGGCGGCGTTGGCGGTCATCTGCGAGCCCATGAAGGCGCTGAAAATGTCGATCATGCCCAGCACGGTGCCCAGCAGGCCCAGCAGAGGCGCCATGGCGGCGATGGTGCCGAGGGTGCTGATGTAGCGTTCCAGTTCGTGGATGACGCGCGAGGCGGCCTCCTCGATGCACTCTTTCATGATCTCCCGACCGTGACGCGAATTGGCCAGGCCCGCCGCGAGGATTTCACCCAGTGGCGAATCGGCACGCAGGGCCTTGAGCTTGTCACTGGTCAGTTGCTTGTCCTTGATCCAAATCCACACCTGGCCCAGCAGGTGCGGCGGGGTGACGCGACTGGCGCGCAAGGTCCACAGGCGTTCGACGACGATAGCCATGGCAGCGATGGAGCTCAGAATGATCGGCAGCATCATCCAACCACCGGACTTGACCAATTCCCACACAATAAACGCCCCTTCGGAAAAAGGCCGCCACTCTACCATAGGCGCGCCGAGGGCTCATCTGCCGGAGGTCAGGGAATTAGGCTGTCGGGCTACCGGGTCGGCCCTCTGGGCCGTGCAGTACCTGTGGCAGCGGGTTTACCCGCGAAAGGGCCAGATCAGCCACCACCCACATCACGCCAGAATCGCCGCTGTCGGCGCACACCCTCAACCTCCCCATGCCGCCCCAACACCAACCGCAATGCCCCCTCCACTGCCGTATCATGCATCACCACCCCATGCCGCTTATACCGCTCGACCACCTGCACGTGCGGGTGCCCGAAGCTGTTGTTGCGCCCCCGCGAAATCAATACCCCGCGCGGTGCGGTAGCCCGGACGAACGCCTCGGTGGACGAACTGCGGCTGCCATGATGCGGCGCCTGCAGCCAGTCGATACGCGGCACTTCAGTGTCCGCCAGCCAGGCCCGTTCGGCAGCGGCTTCCATATCTCCCGCCAGCAGCAAGCGCTCGCCCTGCGCCTCGACCAACAGCACACAGGAACGATCATTGCTGCTTTGCCCGTCCACCCAGCGCCACAGTGAAAAGCGCACGCCATCCCAGTCCCATTGCTCGCCACTGGCACAAGGCTGCAACGGAACATCAACCAGCGCTTCCCCACCAATTGTCCGCTCGATCGGCAAACCACGCTGAATGGCCCCGGCACCGCCCGCATGGTCGGCATGCGCATGGCTGATCACCATCACATCCAGGCCGCCCACCCCCAGCTTGCGCAAGGTCGGCAGCACCACGCGTTCCCCCAAGTCGCTTTCCCCCCTTGCCGGTCCGGCATCGTAGAGCAGGCTGTGATGCCGGGTACGCAACAGCACCGCCAGCCCCTGGCCGACATCCAGCTGCCAGACCTCGGCCTGGCCGATCGGTACCGACTCCCTGGGCACCCACAGCGCCAGCAGCATCACCCCTCCCAACCCGCGCAGCGGCACACCACGAGGCAGCAAAACCAATAGAGAGCCCAGACACACCAGCAACCAGGCCCACAACGGCAGGGCCGGCGCCCCCCATGCCGGGCGCTGCTGCGCCACCAGCGCCAGCCCGCGGAACAGCACATCCAGCAGGCCACCTGCCAGCCAGAGCAACACCTCGCCAACGCCCGCCAGCGGCAGCATCAGCGTGCCCAGCAACGCCAACGGCAAGACTGCCAGGCTGACCCACGGCACCGCCACAAGGTTGGCCAGCGGCGCACTCAGGCTCACCGGCAAGCCCGTGGCCAGCAACACCGGCAGCAAGCCAATGGCGATCACCCATTGCGCACGCGTCCAGGCCTGCCAGGGCCGCCAACCACCCAACCGGGCACTGAAGCAGTAGATGAGCGTGGCCACGGCGGCGAACGACAGCCAGAACCCCGGCAACAGCGCCGCCAGCGGCTCGAAGACAAGCACGGCGACCAGTGCAAGCAGCAACGGGAAAAACGCGCCAAGGTGGCGAAAGCGCAGACGCCAGAGCAGCACCACGGCCAGCATCAGGCAGGCCCGCTGCACTGGCACCCCACCGCCAGCCAACCACCCGTAGGCCAGCGCTGCGGCCATGGCCAGGCCGCAGGCCCAGGGTAACCACGGTAGCCTTGCCGGCCATAGCCCCCAACGCGCCAGCCCGGCGACCAGGCCATAGAGCAAACCGGCGACCAGGCCGATGTGCTGGCCAGAGATCACCAACAGGTGCACCGTGCCGGTGGCCTGCAACGTCTGCCAGTCCTCCCGGGCCATGCCCGCACCATCGCCAAGCACCAGTGCCACCAACGCTGCCTGCCGGCCATTGGCTTCGACCATCAGCAAGCGCTGACGCAGCGCATCGCGCCAACCACCGGCGACTGGCGCCAGCAACTGCCCCGCCTTGACCGTACCCGTAGCGCCTACCCGTCGGGCCAGCAACTGCGCTTCCCGGTCAGGCCCATGCGGGTTCAGCAGCCCGTCCGGGCGCTGCAAGGTCACAGCCAGCCGCCACTGCTCGCCCGCCCGCAGCGGCGGGCCGTCGAACCAGCTCAGTTGCAAACGCTGAGGCAGTTCGGCCCGCCGCGAGCGTGGCGCTTCCAGCTCGAAACGCACACCGTGTGCAGTGCGCGCCGGCAAACCCGCCACCCGCCCCTCCACCCACAAGGTGCGCCCCTCCAGGCCGACAGCCAGACGATCATCAAGGGCCTGCTGAGCAGACCCGCACGCCCAACACAAGCCCAGCAGAAACCACCCCAGCGGCCAGACGCGGGTAAACAGGCTGCCGACAGCGCAGGCTGCCAGGGTTATCAACCATCCGACCGATGGCAATGCGGGAAGAAAGCCCAGGCACAACAGCCCGAGCGCGAGCGCAAACATCCCTGTGCGCATGAGGTAGAGCTCCAGAAGGCAAATCACCTTCTGAGGCATAGCCCAATCGCCGGCAACGCTCGCTCAACAATTGTCACAAACTCTAAACGAGGCCGAGCAGGATTAAGGGCATACTGCCAGGGTCAACGCTCCGGGAGCCTACATGCCGCGCCGACTTTTCAAACGCTACATGCCGGACCCGACCAGCATTCGGGAACACAAGTCCTTACGTTTTTTCGGCAAGTTGCTGCATGATCCCAACCTCTGGCACCTGAACCGCCATTCGGTGGCGAGGGCCATGGGTGTGGGCCTGTTCGCGGCGCTTATTCCCGTTCCCATGCAGATGCTACTGGCCGCAGCCCTGGCAATCCCGGTGCGCGGCAACCTGCCGATCGCCATCAGCCTGGTGTGGCTGACCAACCCGCTGACCATGCCACCGGTGTTCTTCGTGACCTACATGGCCGGTGCCTGGCTGATGCAGATCCCGCCGCGCACCCTGCCCGACGAGCTGACCTTCGAGTGGATCACCGACCAGCTGGCCACGCTGTGGCAACCCTTCCTGCTCGGTTCGGTGGTATGCGGCGTGGTGCTGGGCATCCTTGGCTACTTCACCACCATGCTCTATTGGCGCTCGTGGGTGGGCCGGCAGTGGCGTCGTCGCCAATGCCGGTGCAAGGCTTCAGGCACGCATGCCGCGGCCGCTGACCAGCAAGCGAACGCAAACAACGTAGAGCACCGCAGTGGCCACCAGCATGAAGGTGATCGCCGTGCCAATGCTGATATCCGACACCCCTAGAATGCCGTAGCGGAACGAGTTGACCATGTGCAGCACCGGGTTGGCCAACGACACGGTCTGCCAGAACGGCGGGAGCAGGTTGATCGAGTAGAACACCCCGCCCAGGTAGGTCAGCGGCGTCAGCACGAAGGTCGGGATGATCGATATGTCGTCGAAGTTGCGTGCAAACACTGCGTTGACGAAGCCAAGCAGCGAAAAGATGGTGGCCGTCAGCAGCACAACCACCACGGTCACGCCCAGGTGGTGTACCTGCAGGTCGGTGAAGAACATCGACAGGATGGTCACGATCACACCCACCGCCAAACCACGCAGCACCCCACCCAGCACATAGCCCACGAGAATGGTGTGCGGCGATACCGGCGACACCATCAGTTCCTCGATCGAACGCTGAAACTTGCTGCCGAAAAAGCTCGACACCACGTTGCCGTAGGAGTTGGTGATCACCGACATCATGATCAGCCCCGGGACGATGTACTGCATGTAGGTGAAGCCACCCATGTCGCCGATCTGCCGGCCAATCAGGTTACCGAAGATGACGAAGTACAGGACCATGGTGATCGCTGGCGGCAGCAACGTTTGCGGCCAGATGCGCAGGAAGCGCCGCACTTCGCGGTAGACTATGGTGTTCAGGGCGACCCAGTTGGTGCGCAGTTCCACACTCATACGGCCACCTTCGACAGGTTTTTTTCCACCAGGGACACGAACAGCTCCTCGAGTCGGTTGGTCTTGTTGCGCAGGCTCTGCACTTCGATGTTCTGCAGCGCCAGCTGGCCGAACAGCGCGGTGATACCGATGTCCTTCTCCACCTGCACTTCCAGGGTATGCGGGGTCAGCAGCCGGCACGGGTAGCCCTGCAGTACCGGGGCCGCGACCAGGTCCTGCTTGAGGTCGAGCACGAAGGTTTCGACATGCAGCTTGCCCAGCAACTGGCGCATGCTGGTGTTCTCGACGATGGTGCCATGATCGATGATGCCGATGTTACGACACAGTTGCTCAGCCTCTTCCAGGTAGTGGGTGGTGAGGATGATGGTGATGCCCTTCTGGTTCAGCTCGGTGAGGAAACTCCACATCGAGCGGCGCAGCTCGATATCCACCCCGGCGGTGGGTTCGTCCAGGATCAGCAGGCGCGGTTCGTGGATCAATGCACGGGCAATCATCAGGCGGCGCTTCATGCCACCGGACAACGAACGCGACTGCACATCACGTTTGTCCCACAGGCCCAGCTGGGTCAGGTACTGCTCGGCGCGCTCCTTGGCCAGCTTGGGCGGGATGCCGTAGTACCCGGCCTGGGTCACGACGATGTCGAAGGTCTTTTCGAACTGGTTGAAGTTGAACTCTTGCGGCACCACACCCAGGCAACGCTTGAGCGCGGAGGGCTCGCGGTCCAGGTCGTGACCGAACACGTTCACTGTGCCGCTGGTCTTGTTCACCAGGGTCGAGAGAATGCCGATGGTGGTGGACTTACCGGCGCCGTTGGGGCCGAGCAAGGCGAAGAAGTCGCCTTCGGCAACATCGAGGTCGATGCCTTTGAGGGCCTGAAAGCCATTGCCGTAGGTCTTGGTCAGCTGTCGGATGGACAGGGCGGAACTCATAGCGGGTCACTTACCGAAGAAAAAGGTGCAGGACACGCCAGGTAAAGTCACTGGCGCAGTGAGTGCAGCCATGGTGCAAGGCCAGGCTGCACAAGTACAGTCACATCTATTGATAATGACTATCGAAGCGGGTTCAAGTGAGCGCGGTCATCACTGCGGCCTGGTAGGCCGGGCGTTGCTTCAGGCGTTCATACCAGGCTTGAAGGTGGTACATGTCCGGGCGCTCGATGGGCAGTTCGTACCAGGCATAGATGAAGCTACCCAGTGGGATGTCGCCCATACCGATCTGGTCACCGGACAAGTAAGGCTGATTGGCCAGGGTTTGGTCGGCAATGGCCAGTAATTGCGCGCACTGCTTGTGCGCGGCGTTGATCGCCACCCAGTCGCGTTGGTCTTCCGGCGTGCGCAGCAGGCCCCAGAACAGGGGCCGGAATGGGGTAGCGAAGGACGATGTGGTCCAGTCCATCCACTTGTCGGCCAGGGCGCGCTGGCGTGGGTCTGCCAGATACCAGCCCTGCTCCGTGCCGTACTCCGCGCACAGGTAGCGGACGATGGTGTTGGATTCCCACAAAGTCAGGTCGCCGTCTTCGAGCATCGGCACCAGCCCGTTGGGGTTGCGGGCGCGGTAGTGCGGCTCGTTGACCACGCCGAAGGCGCCGCCGGCGTCGATGGATTCGAAGTCCAGGCCCAGCTCGTGGGCGATCCACAGCGCCTTGCGCACATTGCTCGAATTCTTGCGGCCCCAGATCTTCAGCATGGCAACATCCTTTTGAGTGCGGAGGTGGCACAGTCTACTCCAGACCTTCGCCGCCTGTACGGGCCTCTTCGCGGGCAAGCCCCTACATCGCTCGGTGAT
>NZ_JBICKE010000026.1:0-626 GCF_043103865.1 Pseudomonas sp. yb_5 | reverse complement strand
CTTAGAAGCAAAAGCCAAAGCAAGAGCAACGGCGTTCTTCCAGGTACACCAGGCCGAGGGCAGCCATGCCGGCGATATCCTTATCCAGATGACCGGGCAGAACCTCACCGAATGCATCGGCGGTGCCGGCCGATCACCGAGTTCGCTTTTCGCTTTTGATTTTGCTTCTAAGCGCGCAGTAGTTCAGGCGACGCAGATTGCGACTTCAGGAGGCCGAGTGGAGGCATTGCGGAGGGAGATGACGGGCATGGATGCCCGTCAAGCGCTGAGGCCCCATGGATGGGGCCTGCAGCGCGTGCTCCCGGGAGCAAGGCCGGAGCGAGGGGACCCCGGAGCGCAGCGCAGGGGCCGGATGATGGGAGCCGACGGTTTTTTGGTCCCTTTTTGCCACGACAAAAAGGGACCCGCCGTAAGGGCGGAAAGGTGAGTCGGCGTCGCCATCGCAAACGGACTGTACGCCCGATCAAAACCGGCGCTTAAGCTTTTGAGCTTTTGGGTTGTGCGCTTACACATCAAGCAGACATTCATTCACGATGTTGGCGCCTATTCACCTTTCCGCCCACCGGCGGGTTACTTTGGTCGTGGCCAAAGTAACCAAAGCCGTCGGCTCCCATCATCCGGCCCCT
>NZ_JBICKE010000025.1:0-1436 GCF_043103865.1 Pseudomonas sp. yb_5 | reverse complement strand
TTTGCCGAACAGGCCCTGAGCTACCGTGAGCTGAACCGGCGCGCCAACCAGCTGGCGCACAAGCTGCGCGAACAGGGCGTGGGGCCGGACGTGCTGGTGGGCATTGCCGCCGAGCGCAGCGTGGACATGGTCATCGGCCTGCTGGGCATCCTCAAGGCCGGTGGCGCCTATGTGCCGCTGGACCCGGAATACCCCGCCGAGCGCCTGGCCTACATGATGCAGGACAGCGGCATCGGCCTGCTGCTGACGCAAGCCCACCTGCTGGCGCAGTTGCCGGTACCTGAGGGTGTGCAGCCACTGTTGCTCGAACCGCTGCCGGGCTACAGCGATGCCGACCCGGTGCACCACACCCGCCCGGGCAACCTGGCCTACGTGATCTACACCTCCGGCTCCACCGGCCGGCCCAAGGGCGCGGGCAACAGCCATCGCGCGCTGGTCAACCGCCTGTGCTGGATGCAGCAGGCCTACGGCCTGGATGCCAGTGATACGGTGCTGCAGAAAACCCCGTTCAGTTTCGATGTCTCGGTCTGGGAGTTTTTCTGGCCGCTGCTGGCCGGCGCACGCCTGGCCGTGGCGCAACCGGGCGAGCACCGTGACCCGGAGCGCCTGGTGGAGGTGATCAGGCAGTACGCGGTGACCACGCTGCACTTTGTCCCGTCGATGCTGCAGGCGTTCATGGGCAGCGCCGAGGTCGAGCGCTGCAGCAGTCTCAAGCGTGTGGTGTGCAGCGGCGAAGCCTTGCCTGCAGAGCTGGCGCAGCAGACCCTGGCACGCCTGCCCGGCGCACAGTTGTACAACCTTTACGGCCCGACCGAAGCGGCCATCGATGTCACCCACTGGACCTGCCGCCCGGGCGGCGACAGCGGCGTGCCGATTGGCCGCCCGATCGACAACCTGAAAACCCACATCCTCGGTGCCGGGCTGCAGAATGTCGCCCCACGCGCGGCTGGCGAGCTGTACCTGGGCGGCATCGGCCTGGCCCGTGGCTATCACCGTCGCCCGGCGCTGACCGCCGAACGTTTCGTCCCGGACCCCTTCGACAACACGGCACAAGGCGGCGGTCGCCTGTACCGCACCGGCGATCTGGCGCGCTACCGGGCCGACGGGGTGATCGACTACAAGGGCCGTCTCGATCACCAGGTGAAAATCCGCGGGCTGCGCATCGAGCTGGGCGAGATCGAGACGCGCCTGCTCGAGCAGCCGAACGTGCGCGAGGCGGTGGTGCTGGACATCGACGGGCCGGGTGGCAAGCAACTGGCCGCGTATCTGGTCATGGCCGGCGACCTGCCGAGCGACCCACAGCAACAGAACGCGCTGCGCGGCGAACTGCGCGAGCACCTCAGGCTCGGCCTGGCCGACTACATGGTCCCGACCCACTTGCTGTTCCTTGAGCGCCTGCCGGTAACGGCCAACGGCAAGCTGGACCGCAAAGCCCT
>NZ_JBICKE010000024.1:0-33672 GCF_043103865.1 Pseudomonas sp. yb_5 | reverse complement strand
TCGGCAGCGAAGCTGAGATCCTAGGGGCGCTTCGCACCCCATTCGCGACACAAGGCCGCTCCCACAAAAAGCCGAGCAGTTGTCAGGCCAAAGGCCGGCTATGGGGAAACAGCAGGTCGATAAAACGCTCGGCCGTGGGCTGCGGTTCATGGTTGGCCAGGCCGGCACGTTCGTTGGCCTCAATGATCACGTACTCCGGCTGCCCGGCATCACGCACCATGAAGTCCAGCCCCACCACCGGAATTTCCAATGCGCGTGCCGCGCGCACGGCAGCATCGGCCAGCACCGGGTGCAGGCGTTCGGTGACGTCTTCCAGGGTGCCGCCGGTGTGCAGGTTGGCCGTACGTCGCACGGCCAGGCGCTGGCCGGCTGGCAGCACGTCGTCATAACCAACGCTCGCTGCGCGCAAGGTGCGCTCGGTTTCGTCGTCCAGCGGAATGCGGCTTTCGCCACCGGTGGCGGCCTGGCGGCGACGGCTCTGGGCTTCGATCAACTGGCGCACGCTGTGTTTGCCGTCGCCCAGCACCTGCGCCGGGTGACGGATGGCGGCGGCCACCACCTCGTAGCCGATCACCACGATGCGCAGGTCGAACCCGGCATGAAAGCTTTCCAGCAGCACGCGGCTGTCGAACTGGCGGGCGTGCGCCACGGCACGGGTGATGTCGTCGATACAGGTCAGGTTCACCGCCACCCCCTGGCCTTGCTCGCCATCGACTGGCTTGACCACCACCGCGCCATGCTCGTCGAGAAACGCCAGGTTGTCATCGGCATTGCCCGCCAGCTGTTGCGCGGGCACCTGCAGCCCGGCGTTGTGCAGGGCGTGCTGGGTCAGGCGTTTGTCCTGGCACAGGGTCATGGTCACGGCACTGGTCAGGTCGCTGAGCGATTCCCGACAGCGAATGCGCCGCCCGCCCAGGCTCAGGGTGAACAGGCCGCCAGCGGCGTCGTCCACCTGCACTTCGATGCCCCGGCGCAGGGCCTCGTCAACGATGATGCGTGCGTAGGGGTTGAGGTCGGCCTGCGGGCCGGGCCCGAGGAACAGCTGCTCGTTGATACCGTTCTTGCGCTTGACGGCGAAGGTGGGCAGGTTGCGAAAACCCAGTTTCTGGTACAGGCGCTTGGCCTGGCGGTTGTCGTGCAGCACCGACAGGTCCAGGTAGGCCAGGCCACGGCTCATGAAGTGTTCGATCAGGTGGCGCACCAGCACCTCGCCCACGCCGGGGCGGGTGCAGTGTGGGTCCACCGCCAGGCACCACAGGCTGCTGCCGTGCTCGGGGTCATCGAACGCCTTGGTGTGGTTCAGGCCCATGACGCTGCCGATCACCGAGCCGCTGTCTTCGTCCTCTGCCAGCCAGTACACCGGGCCACCCAAGTGCCGGGGGGTAAGCAGTTCGGCGTCGACGGGGAGCATCCCGCGCGCCTGGTACAGGGTGTTGATCGCCTGCCAGTCGGCGGGGTTCTGTGCCCGGCGCACGCGAAAGCCGCGAAATACCCGCTGCGCCGGGCGGTAGTCGGTGAACCACAGGCGCAGGGTGTCGGACGGGTCGAGGAACAGCTGCTGTGGGGCCTGGGCCAGCACCTGCTGCGGTGCGGCCACGTACAGGGCGATGTCGCGTTCGCCCGGGTGCTCGTCGAGCAAATCCTCGGCCAGGGAAACCGGGTCGGGGTAGGTGTGGCCTATCAGCAGCCGGCCCCAGCCGCAGTGCACGGCACGCGGTTGGTCGTGGGGCTGGCTGCCGTCGCCGGCCAGGCGCGCTTGCAGGCGCTCGTAGGACGGCGCCTGGCCGCGCAGCAGGCGCTGACCATAAGCGATTTCATGGGCTTTCATCGGTCAGATTCCTTGTTCGCTCAACCACAGGTTAAGCGCTGCCAGTTGCCACAGCTTGGAACCGCGCAATGGCGTCAGTTGACCGTGCGGGTTGCTCAGCAGGCGGTCGAGCATGGCCGGGTTGAACAACCCTCGGTCCTGGCTGGGGTCGGTCAACAGCTCACGTACCCAGCCCAGGGTGGCACCTTCCAGATGCTTCAGGCCCGGTACCGGGAAGTAACCCTTCTTGCGGTCGATCACCTCATGCGGGATCACCCGTCGCGCCGCCTGCTTGAGCACCTGCTTGCCGCCGTCGGGCAGCTTGAAGCGTGCGGGTATGCGTGCCGACAGTTCCACCAGGCGGTAATCAAGGAACGGCGTGCGCGCCTCCAGGCCCCAGGCCATGGTCATGTTGTCCACCCGCTTGACCGGGTCGTCGACCAGCATCACGGTGCTGTCCAGGCGCAGGGCCTTGTCCACGGCAGCCGGTGCGCCCGGGCGCGCGAAGTGTTCGCGTACGAAGTCACCGGCGGCATCGGTTTCCAGCAGCCAGGGGGCCTGCACGGTGTCGCGGTACTCGGCGTGGCTGCGGTCGAAGAACGCATCACGATAGGCCGCATAGGCATCGTCGGCGCCGTCCACCTGCGGGTACCAGTGGTAACCGGCGAACAGCTCGTCGGCACCCTGGCCGCTCTGTACGCCCTTGCAGTGCTTGGCCACTTCCCGCGACAGCAGGTAGAACGCGATGCAGTCGTGGCTGACCATCGGCTCGCTCATGGCGCGGAACGCAGCCGGCAACTGGTCGATGATCTCGTGTTCGGCAATGCGCAGTTGGTGATGGCGGGTGCCGTAGTGCCTGGCGATCAGGTCGGAGTACTGGAACTCATCGCCGCGCTCTCCGCCGGCATCCTCGAAGCCGATGGAGAAGGTCGACAGGTCTTCCACCCCCACTTCGCGCAGCAGGCCGACCAGCAGGCTGGAATCGACCCCGCCGGACAGCAACACGCCAACATCCACAGCAGCCCGTTGGCGGATGGCTACGGCGTCCCGGGTAGCGTCGAGCACGCGGGTGGTCCAGCCTTCCAGGTCCAGTTCATGCTCGTCGGGGTGGGGGCCGTAGTGCAGTTGCCACCAGACCTGGCGTTCCACTTCGCCATGCTGGTCGATGCGCATCCAGGTGCCAGGCTCCAGCTTCTGCACGTTGGCCAGCAGGGTACGCGGTGCCGGTACCACGGCATGGAAGTTCAGGTAGTGGTTGAGAGCCACCGGGTCGAGCATCGGGTCGATGTCGCCGCCCTTGAGCAGCGCCGGCAGGGTCGAGGCAAAGCGCAGGCGCTCACCGTTGCGCGACAGGTACAGGGGTTTGACGCCGAGGCGGTCGCGGGCCAGGAACAGGCGCTGGTTGTCGCGCTCCCAGATGGCCAGGGCAAACATGCCGTTGAGCTTGGGCAGCAGGGCCGCGCCCCAGGCGTGGTAGCCCTTGAGCAGCACCTCGGTGTCGCCGTCGGACCAGAAGCTGTAGCCCAGCGCCTGCAGTTCCTCGCGCAGTTCGGGGAAGTTGTAGATGGCACCGTTGAAGGCCAACGACAGGCCCAGGGTGTTGTCGACCATCGGCTGCGCCGAGCCGTCGGACAGGTCCATGATCTTCAGACGCCGGTGGCCCAGGGCGATCGGGCCCTGGCTATGGAAGCCCCAGGCATCCGGGCCACGCGGGGCCAGGTGATGGGTAATGCGCTCTACCGCAGCCAGGTCGGCTGGGCGAGGGGCTTGGTCGATGGGGGTGAAACGCAATTCTCCTGCTAATCCGCACATAAGTCCTTACCGGTTTTTCCGTTGGGGAGGTGATGCCCCGGATTAGGGCACCTTAATGAACTGACATGTTTGCTTTTTGAGAGTTTTAGACCTTTTGGTTATAAATGGATGGGCATACAGCTTGATGCTATCACGTCCCTCGAATCAACCGACGCAACCCAAACCGGTTCGGATGGCAGGCCTCCACCACCGCCCGCGGCAATGGCAGCGGTTCCCCACATACCCAGGCCGCCACCAGCTCGCCACTCAACGGCGCCGTGATCAACCCGCGTGAGCCGTGCCCGCTGTTCACATACAACCCGCCCAACCAAGGGCAGGGCACATCCGGTACCTGCCGTGCATCACGGCCCAGCACTGCGTAGGCTTCGGCAAACGCCTGCCCGTCGGCGACCGGCCCGACGATCGGCAGGTAATCCGGGCTGGTGCAACGGAACGCTGCACGCCCCTGCAGTTGCTCAGCGTCCAGTTTAGCCACGCCCAGCCGCTGCGCCAGATCGACGGAGATTTCGTCCAGCAGTGCCAGGTTGCCCTGGTGCTCGGCCAGCGTCGGCGCAAGGTCCTCACTGTGGAAGTCAAAACTTGCCCCCAGTGTATGTTCACCCTCGCGCGGCGGTGCCACATAGCCTTCCGCGCACACCACGGTACGCAGTGCCTGGCTGCTGGCGGTGGCCGGCAAGCGGGTGATCTGCCCACGGATGCGCTTGAGTGGTAACTGCGCGCAAGGGGCGAAGCGCCGCACATCCGCTGCACCGGCCAGGACCACCACTGGAGCGCTGGCTAACAGCTGGTCGCCAGCCCAGGCCTGCCACTGTTCACCCACTTTGCGCAGTTCGAGCACTTCCTGGTGGGTCACCAGCTGAATACCTGGGTGCTGCAACTGCTGCTGACACAGTGCCGGCGGGTGCACCCAGCCACCTTCGGGGTAGAACAACCCGCCGCCAGGCAACGCCACGCCGGCGATGGCTTCGGCCTCGGCGCGCTCCAGCGGGTGCAGCAAGCCGCGGTCGAAGGCGGCAGCCAGCTTGCCCTGGCGTTCGGCCTCCTTGCTGTCGAAGGCCAGTTGCAGCACCCCGCAGGCATCCCAGTCACGGCCACGCTGCAAGCGCTGCAGCTGGCGCCGGGTGTAGCCGAACCCGGACAGGATCATCTGCGACAGCGCGGTGCCATGGGCAGACAGCTTGAGGTACAGCACCCCTTGCGGGTTGCCCGAAGCTTCCTGGGCCGGGGTTTCGTGGCGCTCCAGCACGGTAACCTGCCAGCCACGCCGGGCCAGGCTGGCGGCGCTGCTGCTGCCGGCAAGACCGGCACCGATCACCAGCGCCTCGCGCGGCCCCTGTGCAGCAGCGGGGCGTGCGTACCAAGGTGCGTGTGGGCCGGGCAGGGGGCCGACGTAGGCGCCGCTCATCACTTCCCACTTCTTGCCGATGCCTGGCACCTTTTTCATGGCGAAGCCGGCTTCGACCAGGCTGCGGCGTACCCAGCCGGTGGTGGTGAAGGTGCCCAGCACCGTGTCCGGATGCGATAGCCGCGCCAGTTGCGCAAACAGCGCCGGGGTCCACATGTCGGGGTTCTTGGCGGGGGCGAAGCCGTCGAGGAACCACACATCGACCTGCGCGTCGAGCTGCGGCAGCTGTTCCAGCACATCGCCTATCAACAGGGTCAGGGTGACCCTGCCATCGGCGAAGGTGAACTGCTGAAAGCCCGGGTGCACCGCCACGTACTGCTCCAGCAGCGGCTCGGTATAGGCGGCCAGTTCAGGCCACAGGTTCACTGCGCGGGCCATGTCGGCGTGGCCGAGAGGGTACTTTTCGACGCTGACGAAGTGCAGGCGCGCGTCGCTGTGTGCGTGCTGGTCAAACAGCTGCCAGGCGCAGAAAAAATTCATGCCGGTGCCAAAGCCGGTTTCGCCGATCACCGTACAAGCATGCGGCGCCAGGTTTGCAAAACGTTCGGCCAGGCGGGTCTGGCCGAGAAACACGTGCTTGGTTTCTTCGATGCCTTCGTTGACTGCGAAATAGACGTCGTCATAGTGCCGCGAATGGGGGCGGCCCTGTTCATCCCAGTCGATCTGGGCGTGCTGGAGGAGGGTGGGCATGGTTGGCTCGGTTGCAGCGGATGGCGGGATTTTATGCCATCCGGATGAGCTGTGGGAGCGCGTTCATTCGTGAAGAGGCCCGTACAGGCAGAAATGAAATCCGCTAGTCTTGCTTATCCATTGAAGGAGCCAGTGCATGTTCGAATCTGCCGAAATCGGCCACAGCATCGACAAGGAGGCTTACGACGCCGAGGTACCCGCTTTACGCGAGGCCCTGCTCGAAGCCCAGTACGAACTCAAGCAGCAAGCGCGTTTTCCGGTGATCGTGCTGATCAACGGCATTGAAGGCGCCGGCAAGGGTGAGACGGTAAAACTGCTCAACGAGTGGATGGACCCGCGCATGATCGATGTGCTCACCTTCGACCAGCAGACCGACGAAGAGCTGGCCCGCCCGCCCGCCTGGCGTTACTGGCGGGCCTTGCCGCCCAAGGGGCGGATGGGGGTGTTCTTTGGCAACTGGTACAGCCAGATGCTGCAGGGGCGTGTGCACGGGGTGTTCAAGGATGCCGTCCTCGATCAGGCCATTACCGGTGCCGAACGCCTGGAGGAGATGCTTTGCGATGAAGGTGCGCTGATCATCAAGTTCTGGTTCCACCTGTCCAAGAAGCAGATGAAGGCGAGGCTGAAATCGCTCAAGGACGACCCGCTGCACAGCTGGAAGATCAGCCCGCTGGATTGGCAGCAATCGCAAACCTACGACCGTTTCGTGCGCTTTGGTGAGCGCGTGCTGCGCCGCACCAGCCGCGACTATGCGCCATGGCACATCATCGAGGGGGTAGACCCGAATTACCGCAGCCTGGCGGTGGGGCGCATTCTGCTGGAAAGCCTGCAGGCCGCGCTGGCCAATAACCCCAAGGGCAAGCACCAGGGCAACGTGGCCCCGTTGAGCCATAGCATCGACGACCGCAGCCTGCTTGGCGCCCTGGACATGACGTTGCGGCTGGACAAGGCCGACTACCAGGAACAGTTGATCACCGAACAGGCCCGCCTGGCCGGCCTGCTGCGTGACAAGCGCATGCGCCGGCACGCGCTGGTGGCGGTGTTCGAAGGCAACGACGCCGCCGGCAAGGGGGGCGCCATCCGTCGCGTGGCGGCGGCGCTGGATCCGCGTCAGTACCGCATCGTGCCGATTGCCGCACCCACTGAAGAAGAGCGCGCCCAGCCCTACCTGTGGCGGTTCTGGCGGCACATCCCGGCACGTGGCAAGTTCACCATCTTCGACCGCTCCTGGTATGGCCGGGTGCTGGTGGAGCGGGTGGAAGGCTTCTGCAGCCCGGCCGACTGGATGCGTGCCTACAGCGAGATCAACGACTTTGAAGAGCAGTTGGTGGATGCGGGCGTGGTGGTGGTGAAGTTCTGGCTGGCGATCGATCAGCAAACCCAACTGGAGCGTTTCGAAGAGCGTGAGCAGATTCCGTTCAAACGCTACAAGATCACCGAGGATGACTGGCGCAACCGCGACAAGTGGGACGAATACTCCCAGGCTGTGGGCGACATGGTCGACCGCACCAGCAACGAGATTGCCCCATGGACGCTGGTGGAAGCCAATGACAAGCGCTGGGCGCGGGTGAAGGTGGTGCGCACCATCAACGAGGCGCTGGAAGCGGCGTTTGCCAAGCACAAGAAATAGCCGAAGGTGAGGTTGCCTGTTCTGGCCTCTTCGCGGGTAAACCCGCTCCTACCGGGGATCGCGTGCTGAGCTGCGCCCCGGATGTTGGACAAAAAATCCAACACCGGGGCGCAGCTCACGCTCCCGTAGGAGCGGGTTTACCCGCGAAAGGGCCAGCACAGGCAACACCTCCCCCCAGCCATGCCCCAAAAGAATGACCTGATGAATTCTTTTCTCGGCACTCTCCACCGTCCCCGTCCTCCAACCCCGTAGAATTCAACAACCCCCACTACGGGCTTGATCGAGGATTTTATGCACACCACTTCTGGCCGCTGGGTCTATGGGCTGTTCCTGGCACTTCTGACAGCGCTGCTCTGGGGCATCCTGCCGATCAAGCTCAAGCAGGTACTGCAAGTGGTCGACCCGATCACTGTCACCTGGTACCGGCTGCTGGTCTCCGGCGGCCTGCTGTTCGCCTGGCTGGCGGCTCAGCGGCGTTTGCCGTCCATCCGCAAGCTGGCGCCCAGGGGCAAGGGCCTGGTGCTGGTTGCGGTGCTCGGCCTGATGGGCAACTACGTGCTCTACCTGATCGGTCTCAAACTGCTTAGCCCGGGTACCGCACAACTGGTGGTACAGATCGGCCCGGTGCTGTTGCTGGTGGCCAGCGTGTTCGTGTTCCGCGAGCGCTTCAGTGTGGGGCAGGGCATGGGGCTGTTGGTGCTGCTGGCAGGGTTTGGCCTGTTCTTCAACCAGCGCCTGGAAGAGCTGCTGACTTCACTGGGTGCCTATACCACCGGCGTGTTGACCATCTTGCTGGCGACCAGCATCTGGGTGTTCTACGCCCTGAGCCAGAAGCAGTTGCTGACCGTGTGGCACTCGCAGCAGGTGATGATGGTGATCTACCTCAGCTGCGCTGGGTTGCTGACACCTTGGGTGCACCCACTGGAGGCCTTGCAACTGACCCCGGTGCAAGGCTGGCTGCTGCTGGCCTGTTGCCTGAACACCCTGGTGGCGTACGGCGCGTTCGCCGAAGCGCTGGCGCACTGGGAGGCGTCGCGGGTAAGTGCCACGCTGGCGCTGACCCCGTTGGTGACCTTCGTTGCGGTAGCGCTGGCAGCATGGGTGTGGCCTGACTATGTGCATGCCGAGGACATCAACGCCCTGGGCTATGTGGGGGCGGTCACGGTGGTGTTCGGTTCGGCGCTGGTAGCGCTGGGGCCCTCGCTGGTGGCCAGCTGGCGGGCGCGTCGAGAACGAGGTCAGCGCGCATGCTCATCAGAGGGATGACCTAGCATTTTTGCTAGTTGCGAGTTTTTTGCTATTTGAATCAAATGTGCATAAAAGTTCGCGGAGTAAGGGTGATGAAGGCTCATGCGTTTGTGCATCCGGGTATAAAGGTAAATGTGAATTACCTTGAGAGGTTCGTGCGTCATAATCTGCATCGTGAACCTTGGAAGAGTGCCAGTGAAAAAGTACTGAATGATTATTTGAACCGAGCAGATAAGAACTGGGCTCCGAAGCCGCGCGATGTGGTGGATTGCGGAGCTTATAGTCAGCCGGATTGTGGGTGTACTGATGAAACCCGAGATGGTCAGGCTGCCTATGCGCAGGCATTGCTCTGGGTGATCAAGGATGACAAGGAATATGCAGCTACTGCCATCAGAATCCTTGACGCATGGTCTGTAAAACTTACCGGAGGACATGTCGGCGAAAATGCACGCCTTCAGGCGTCGTGGGCAGCGTGCTTGTTCACCAGTGCTGCGGAAATCCTTGCTCATACCGAATCTGGCTGGACGCCTGAGGGTAAGGCGCGTTTCACGGTTATGTTGGAAACGCAGTTTCAACCGATTGTTGAGAAACTTTTCTATGGTGGAGGCTGGCTGTGGGATACCGTAGCTGGCAATTGGCGCTCAACGGGTATCGAAGCACTTTTCTACATAGCGATTTTTACCGAAAATCAAGGGCTGTTTGAGACGTGCACCCGGCTTTGGAAAGACCATATTGTGGCATCCATTTATTTAGAGTCTGATGGGGTGCGTCCCCGGCTATTGCCCAATTGGACCAGGGTGCCGAGTGATGAAGAGGTCAATCAACAGTGGGGTAGTCCATACCGTTACATTGAGGGGATGAACATTGAGAGCTGTCGTGACTTCGCCCACACCGCTTATGGCTTGGCAGCTACCATCAATGTAGCTGAAACTGCATTGTTGCAGGGTATCGATTTGTACAGGGATGAGGAGACGCAAGCGATGGCGCGAATAATGCAAACGATGGAGTTTCATTCCCGGTATGAAAACATTGCATTGATGCCAGACATCTGCAAGAAATACCACGGCATCATCTTGAGTGCACAATGGACCTTTGAAATCGGGTACACCCACTATGCGGTCCGTTTGGGTCACCCTTTGCCAGAAACCCGCGCGTTCGTACAAAGACATCGGCCCACGCAAGGGGATTTCCATTACATGTGGGAGAGCTTGACCCATGCTTATCCTCGTACGGGCGATGACCCGATTGCTTAAGCGTCACAGAGATAGGTAAAGCTATTCAATAAACTGTGAGCCGCCCCTGGCACGGTACCGTGGGTAATTTGGCAGCCTGGGCGGCTCATCGGGGGCTAGCCTTTACCCCCCGGCGCCAGCATGTTCTCCGGCCGCACCCACTGGTCGAACTGCTCATTGGTCAGGTACTTCAACGCCAAGGCCGCCTCGCGCAAGGTCTTGCCCTCGCTGTAAGCCTTCTTGGCAATTTCCGCCGCCTTGTCATAACCAATATGCGGGTTCAGCGCGGTCACCAGCATCAACCCGCGCTCCAGGTGCGCGGCCATCTGCTCGGCATCCGGCTCGATACCCGCCACGCAATGCGCCTGGAAGTTGCGGCAACCATCGGCCAGCAACTCGATGGACTGCAGCAGGTTATGGATGATTACCGGCTTGAACACATTCAGCTGCAAATGCCCCTGGCTGGCGGCAAAGCCGATGGCCGCGTCGTTGCCCAGTACCTGGCAGGCCAGCATCGACAGCGCCTCGCACTGGGTGGGGTTGACCTTGCCCGGCATGATCGAGCTGCCCGGCTCGTTGGCGGGCAGGCGCACCTCGGCCAGCCCGGCGCGCGGACCGGATCCCAGCAGGCGCAGGTCGTTGGCGATTTTCATCAGGGCCACGGCCAGGGTCTTCAGGGCCCCCGCCAGGCTGGTCAGCGGTTCGTGGCCGGCGAGGGCGGCGAACTTGTTGGGCGCGGTGATGAGCGGCAGGCCGGACAGCGCCGCCAACTCGGCAGCGATGGCTTCAGCAAAACCCTGCGGGGCGTTGAGCCCGGTACCCACGGCAGTACCGCCCTGAGCCAGTTCGCACACCGCCGGCAGGGTGGCGCGTATGGCGCGCTGGGCGTAATCGAGCTGGGCGACGAAGGCCGACACTTCCTGGCCGAAGGTAATCGGCGTGGCGTCCATCATGTGCGTGCGGCCGGTTTTCACCAGCTTGTGGTGACGCATCGACAGCTCGGCCAGTCCCGAAGACAATTCGGTGACGGCCGGCAGCAGCTTTTCATGCACCGCCAGGGCTGCCGCAATGTGCATGGCGGTGGGGAAGCAGTCGTTGGAGCTCTGCGAGCGGTTGACGTGGTCATTGGGATGTACTGGCGCCTTGCCGCCACGGCCTTTGCCGGCCAGTTCGTTGGCGCGCCCGGCGATCACCTCGTTGACGTTCATGTTGCTCTGGGTGCCGCTGCCCGTCTGCCAGACGACGAGCGGGAACTGATCGTCGTGCTGGCCATCCAGCACTTCATCGGCGGCCTGTTCGATCAGCCGGGCGATGTCGGCCGGCAGGTCGCCATTGCGGTCGTTGACGCGCGCAGCGGCCTTCTTGATCAGTGCCAGGGCGTGCAATACCGCGAGGGGCATGCGTTCCTTGCCAATGGCGAAGTTGATCAGCGAACGCTGGGTCTGCGCACCCCAGTAGGCGTCCTCCGGAACTTCGACCGGGCCCAGGCTGTCTGTCTCGATACGGCTCATTCTGTACTCACTCCTGTGTAGTTCGAAATCGCAGTTTAGGCCCTGATTCGACCGAGCGGTTCCGTCGCTCGTCGTGCCACTTGAGCACTTCGCCACCACGGCGCAGAATGCTCTACCCTGAGGTGCCCGCCACCCTCTCTTTGAAGGAAATGCAATGACCCGTCTCCGTGTCCTTTGTGCTGCCGTTGCCCTGGCTTGCGCCAGCGGCCAGGTACTCGCTGCCACCGCCAGCCACAACGCTGCTGCCGAGAAATTCCTGACCCTGGCCAACGCCGACAAGCTGGGCACCCCGGTGTACATGCAAGTGCAGCAGATGTTCGCCCAGCGTTTCGCCCAGACCAAAGCCCCGTCCGCCAAGCAGCCCGTACTGGAAAGCTACCAGGCCAAGGCCAATGCCGCGCTGGACAACGCCATCGGCTGGAAAAAGCTGAAGCCGAAGATGGTCGACCTGTACACCCGCACCTTCACCGAGCAGGAGCTGAAGGACCTGGTGAAGTTCTACGAATCGCCGCTGGGCAAGAAAGTGCTGCGTGAAATGCCCAAGGTCACTCAGCAGTCGGCGCAGCTGACCCAGCAGAGCCTGGAGCCAGCAGTACCGGTGGTGAACAAGCTGCTGGAAGACATGACCAAAGAGCTGGACCCGAACGCAGGCAAGGCCGCCGCCCCAGCGAAGAAGTGAGTACGCCGCAATGACCATGCAACAACGAATCGAACAGCAACTGGCCGCCCTGGCGCCGCAACATCTGGAAGTGCTCAACGAAAGTCACATGCACAGTCGTGGTCAGGAGACCCACTACAAGGCGGTGATCGTCAGCGAGCAGTTTGCCGGGTTGAACAGCGTCAAGCGCCACCAGAAGGTGTACGCCACCATGGGTGAGCTGATGGGCGAGATCCACGCCCTGGCCATCCATACCTACACCGCCGAAGAGTGGGCCAAGGTCGGCGTTGCACCGGCCTCGCCCGTTTGCGCCGGCGGCGGGCACTGAAACCTTTCTGTTGTTCTGGTAGAATCCTGCAAAATCCGGGGGCCGCTTTGCGGCCCTTTCGCGACACAAGGCCGCTCCCACAGGAACCGCACTAGCCATCGGGTTACGCGGTCCCTGTGGGAGCGGCCTTGTGTCGCGAAAGGGGTGCAAAGCGCCCCCATGCTTTTTCTGTACCTGTCAAACCCGGTCCGCCCCTTACGAGGGCAACCACCTGGAGATTCCGTTACATGTCTCAAGCCATCGTCGTCGCGGCGCTGTACAAGTTCGTCACCCTGGAAGACTACGTCGAGCTGCGCGAGCCGCTGCTCAAGACCATGCTCGACAACAACATCAAAGGCACCCTGCTGCTGGCCCAGGAGGGCATCAACGGTACCGTTTCGGGCACCCGGGAAGGCATTGATGGCCTGCTGGCCTGGTTGCGCGATGACCCGCGTCTGGTCGATATCGACCATAAAGAGTCGTACTGCGACGAACAGCCGTTCTACCGCACCAAGGTCAAACTCAAGAAAGAGATCGTCACCCTCGGCGTGCCGGGCGTAGACCCCAACCAGGCCGTTGGCACCTATGTCGAGCCCAAGGACTGGAACGCCCTGATCAGCGACCCGGAAGTGCTGCTGATCGACACCCGCAACGACTACGAAGTGGCCATCGGCACATTCAAGGGCGCCATCGACCCGAAGACCGAAACCTTCCGAGAGTTCCCGGAGTACATCAAGGCCAATTTCGACCCGAGCAAGCACAAGAAGGTCGCCATGTTCTGCACCGGCGGCATCCGTTGCGAAAAGGCCTCCAGCTACATGCTCGGTGAAGGCTTCGAGTCGGTCTATCATCTTAAGGGCGGCATCCTGAAATACTTCGAGGAAGTGCCTCAGGAAGAAAGCCTGTGGGACGGCGACTGCTTCGTCTTCGACAACCGGGTCACGGTGCGCCATGACCTGAGCGAAGGCGAGTACGACCAGTGCCACGCCTGCCGCCACCCGATCAATGCAGAGGAGCGCGCGTCCGAGCACTATTCGCCAGGTGTCAGCTGCCCGCATTGCTGGGACAGCCTGAGCGAGAAGACCCGGCGCAGCGCCATCGACCGGCAGAAGCAGATAGAGCTGGCCAAGGCCCGCAACCTGCCGCACCCGATCGGTTACAACTACAAAGCCGAGGCTTGAAGCATGTCTGCACGCCTGATCTATGTGATGGACCCGATGTGCTCCTGGTGCTGGGGTTTTGCGCCAGTGGCCGCGGCCCTGATCGCCCTGGCGCGTGAGGCAGGCGTGCCCACCCACTTGGTACCGGGCGGGCTGCGCACTGGCGGCAGCGCCCTGGACAGCTCCACTCGCAAGTACATCCTGGAACACTGGCAGGCAGTGGCTGATGCGACCGGCCAGCCGTTCCGCTTCGAGGGGGCCATGCCTGACGGCTTCGTCTACGACACCGAGCCGGCCTGCCGCGCCCTGGTCACGGCCCGCGAGCTGGATGCCGAGCGCGTCTGGCTGCTGCTGGCGTCGATCCAGCGTTCGTTCTACGAGCAGGGCGTCGATGTGACCACCGCGCCGCAGCTGGTCGAGCTAGCCTCGCAGTGTGGCTTCGACCGTGCCGTGTTCGCCGAAACCTTCGCCCGTGCCGATACCCGCGCCGCCACCGCAGCCGACTTCGCCTGGGCCCAGGACCTGGGTATTGCCGGGTTCCCGACCCTGCTGGCCGAGCGCAATGGCCAACTGGCCTTGCTGACCAACGGCTATCAGCCGCTGGAGCGCCTGCAACCCTTGCTCGGCCGCTGGCTGCAGCAGGCCGCCTGTGCTTGATGTGCCTGGGTCACCCGACCCGGTACCGGGCAAGCCATACGCTGCGGGCGATCGACTGAGCTGGGCGGAAATCCGCCGCCTGGCCCTGCATCACAAGAAAAACCTCTGGTCCGCGAACCTCATTGCGTTACTGGCGGCGTGTTGCAGTGTGCCCATTCCGCTGCTGCTGCCGCTGCTGGTGGACGAAGTGCTGCTCGGCCACGGCGATGCCGCGCTGAATTGGATGAACCACCTGCTGCCGTCCGGCTGGCAGGTGGCGGCCGGCTACATCGGCCTGATGCTGGCGCTCACCCTGTGCCTGCGCCTGGCTGCGCTGGCGTTCAACGTGATCCAGTCCAAGCTGTTCGCCGGTCTGGCCAAGGATATTGTCTACCGCCTGCGCATCCGCCTGATCGAGCGACTCAAGCGTATTTCGCTGAAGGAATACGAAAGCCTGGGCAGCGGTACGGTGACCACCCACCTGGTCACCGACCTGGACACCCTGGACAAGTTCGTTGGCGAAACCCTAAGCCGCTTCCTGGTGGCCATGCTGACCTTGACCGGCACCGCGGCCATCCTGATCTGGATGCACTGGCAGCTGGCCTTGCTGATCTTGCTGTTCAACCCGCTGGTGATCTACTTCACCGTGCAGTTGGGCAAGCGCGTCAAACACCTGAAAAAGCTCGAAAACGACAGCACCGCGCGCTTTACCCAGGCGCTGGCGGAAACCCTAGATGCCATCCAGGAAATCCGCGCCGGCAACCGCCAGGGCTACTTCCTTGGCCGCCTGGGCCTGCGTGCCCGCGAAGTGCGCGATTACGCCGTGGACTCGCAATGGAAAAGCGATGCCAGTGGCCGTGCCAGCGGCCTGCTGTTCCAGTTCGGCATCGACATCTTCCGCGCGGCGGCCATGCTGACCGTGCTGTTTTCCGACCTGTCGATCGGCCAGATGCTGGCGGTGTTCAGCTACCTGTGGTTCATGATCGGTCCGGTGGAGCAACTGCTTAATCTGCAATATGCGTACTACGCCGCAGGCGGTGCGCTGAGCCGCCTCAACGAGCTGCTGGCGCGTGCCGACGAGCCGCAATACCCAGCCGCCAGCGACCCGTTCGCCGGGCGCGAAACGGTGGGCATTGAAGTGCGCGACCTGCGCTTTGCCTATGCCGACGAGCCGGTACTCGAGCACCTCGACCTGTCCATCGCTGCGGGTGAGAAGGTGGCGATTGTCGGTGCCAGCGGCGGCGGCAAGAGCACGTTGGTGCAGCTATTGCTGGGCCTTTATAGCGCCCAGGCCGGGACCATCCGCTTTGGCGGGGCCAGCCTGCAGGAAATCGGCCTGGAAACCCTGCGCGAGAACGTCGCGGTGGTGTTGCAGCACCCGTCGCTGTTCAACGACAGCGTGCGTGCCAACCTGACCATGGGCCGTGACTGCAGCGATGATGCGTGCTGGCAGGCGCTGCGCATCGCCCAGCTGGATGCCACCATCGCCGCCTTGCCGCAGGGCCTGGACAGTGTGGTGGGGCGTTCAGGTGTGCGCTTGTCCGGTGGCCAGCGCCAGCGCCTGGCCATTGCCCGCATGGTGCTGGCTGAGCCCAAGGTGGTGATCCTCGACGAGGCCACCTCAGCCCTGGATGCTGCAACCGAGTACAACCTGCATCAGGCCTTGGCGCGCTTTCTCAGCGGCCGCACCACGCTGATCATCGCCCACCGGTTGTCAGCGGTGAAACAGGCCGACCGAGTGCTGGTGTTCGATGGCGGGCACGTGGCCGAAGACGGCGACCATCAGCAACTGATTGCCGAGGGTGGGTTATATGCCAAGCTTTATGGGCACCTGCAGCAGAGCTGATTATCTGGTTGCCTTCACCGTACTTGTGGAAGCAACTGTCTTGCTCAATTTCTAAAAGCTGGTGCGATCCCTGTGGGAGCGGGCTTGCCCGCGAACACGGGCGAAGCCCGTGCCATCCACCGCGGTGTCTTCTTCGCGGGTAAACCCGCTCCTACAATGGCCAGCGCATACGCTGCATAAATCCCCCCGATTCCTTGTCATAAAAATCCCCTCCACAGCAATGGCAAATGGCCTACGCTGTGCTTGTCTGGGTCGATTTACGCCTTATCTGCTCTGTGACAGGGACTCCATGAAGGGAAATCGCACACTCGAAGCGCCAAAGTTGCTCGGCATCACATGGCCTTTCATCGCCGTAGTGGTCCTTCAGGTGGCGTTGGGCAGCCTCAGCCTTTACACGCTCTCGGCCGTGCGCGCTTATGTCGCGGGCGAAAGCCTGTGGTCCAAGGCGCAGAAAGATGCCATTTACTACCTCAGTCTATACAGCGAGACGCGTGACGACAGCACCTACCAACGTTATCGCCAGGCCATTACCGTGCCTCAGGGTGACCAGCGCCTGCGCGAGGTACTCGACCTCCCCAACCCTGATCTGGACGCCGCGCGACAGGCGGTACTGCAAGGTGGCAACCACCCTGACGATGTCACGCGTATCATCTGGTTCTATCGCAACTTCCGCCATGTCAGCTATATGCAGACAGCCATCGATTACTGGGACATCGGCGACGACTATCTGGCCAAGCTGGATGTACTGGCCGGTGAAATGCGCCAGCGTTTTGCCAGTGGCCCGGTGGATGCAGACACTGTCAGCGAGTGGAAGGCCCGTATTGTCGCCATCAACGAAGGCGTGACCCCGGCGGCCAAGGCCTTCAGTGATGCCTTGGGCGAGGGCTCGCGCGTCGTGCTGCGGGTGCTGCTGATCACCAACCTGCTGACCGCGATGTTCCTGATTGCGATTGCCTGGGGCCGCTCCAGCAAGCTGTTGGCCCAGCGCCAGGCCTTTGCCAGCGCCCTGCAGCAAGAAAAAGAGCGTGCGCAGATTACCCTGCAGGCCATCGGTGATGCGGTGATCACCACCGATGTCGAGGGCAATATCGGCTATATGAACCCGGCCGCCGAACAATTGACCCACTGGCAATCCGGCCAGGCCCAGGGCCTGCCACTGTCGGCGCTGTTCAGCCTGGTGGATGAACACGCCGAGGATGACGGTCGCAGCCTGGTCGAACAGGTGCTCAGCGGCAGCCTCAAGGGCGGCTCCGAGCATGCCCGGCTGATCCAGCGCCTGGACGGCAGTACCGTGTCGATCAACCTGGTAGGCTCGCCGATTGTCAGTGATGGCCAGGTCAGTGGCATCGTGCTGGTGCTGCACGATATGACCCAGGAACGCCAGTACATCGCCAATCTGTCCTGGCAGGCGACCCACGATGCCCTGACCGGTCTGGCCAACCGCCGCGAGTTCGAATACCGCCTGGAGCAGGTGCTCAACGACCTGGCACGCCAGGCTGGGCGGCATTCGCTGATGTTCCTCGACCTCGACCAGTTCAAGCTAGTCAACGACACCTGTGGCCACGCGGCCGGCGATGAGTTGCTGCGACACATCTGTGCTGTGCTGCAATCCGGCCTGCGTGAGGGCGATACGCTGGCGCGGCTGGGTGGCGATGAATTTGGCGTGCTGCTGGAAAACTGCCCGCCCGACCAGGCCGAGCGCATTGCCGAACAACTGCGTCAGCTGGTGCAGAGCCTGCACTTCGTATGGAAAGGGCGGCCGTTCGTGACCACGGTCAGCATTGGCCTGGTGCACATGGCCCAGGCCCCCGGCACCCTGGAGGCCTCGCTGCGCGCCGCCGACATGGCCTGCTACATGGCCAAGGAAAAGGGCCGTAACCGGGTGCAGGTGTACCACGCCGACGACAGCGAACTGTCCATGCGGTTTGGCGAAATGGCCTGGATCCAGCGCTTGCATGTGGCCCTGGAAGAAAACCGCTTTTGCCTCTACGCCCAGGAAATCGCCCCGCTTAAAACCTTCGAGGGCCCGGGCCATATCGAAATTCTGTTGCGCCTGCACGACGAAAGCGGCCGCACCATTCTGCCCAGCAGCTTCATCCCGGCGGCCGAGCGCTACGGCCTGATGACCGCGCTGGACCGCTGGGTGGTGCGCAATGTGTTCATGGTCATACGCCAGTGCCTGGAAGAAGGGCGAGAAGGGCCGTTGTCGACCTGTGCGATCAACCTGTCGGGGTCCAGCATTGGCGACGACAAGTTCCTCGAATACCTCCAGCGGTTGTTCGTCGAATACGCCATTCCGCCGCGAATGATCTGTTTCGAAATTACCGAAACCAGCGCCATTGCCAACCTGGGCAGCGCCATTCGCTTCATCAACGAGTTGAAAGGGCTGGGTTGCCGTTTCTCGCTTGATGATTTTTGCGCCGGCATGTCGTCGTTTGCCTATCTCAAGCATTTGCCCGTGGACTACCTGAAGATTGACGGGAGTTTCGTCAAGGACATGCTCGACGACCCGGTCAACCGGGCCATGGTCGAGGTCATCAACCATATCGGCCATGTGATGGGTAAACGCACTATTGCCGAGTTCGTCGAAACACCCTTGATCGAGCAGGCCTTGCAGGAAATAGGCGTGGATTACGCCCAGGGCTACCTGATCGAACGCCCCCAGGTGTTCACCTGTGACAGTCTGCAGCGCCAACGGATCGCCGCCCGGCCTCTGTTGCAGCGAGCACCTGGCACGTTTCGCTAGTTGGAAATCACAAGGATCAAGGAGCTGAAAGTGATTGATGCATTCGTTCGTATCGGGCCTTTGATGGACCCCGCCAGTTACCCTCAATGGGCCCAGCAACTGATTGAAGACTGCCGCGAGAGCAAGCGCCGGGTGGTCGAGCATGAGTTTTATGCGCGTCTACGCGATGGCCAACTGAAGCAATCGACCATCCGCCAGTACCTGATCGGTGGCTGGCCGGTGGTGGAACAGTTTTCGTTGTACATGGCGCATAACCTGACCAAGACCCGCTATGGCCGGCATCAGGGCGAGGACATGGCGCGGCGCTGGCTGATGCGCAACATCCGCGTCGAGCTCAACCATGCCGACTACTGGGTGAACTGGTGCCAGGCGCACGGTGTGCACCTGCACGAGTTGCAGGCGCAAGAAGTGCCGCCCGAGCTGAACGGCCTGAACGACTGGTGCTGGCGGGTGTGTGCCACGGAGAACCTGGCCATTTCCATGGCCGCGACCAACTACGCCATCGAGGGCGCCACTGGTGAATGGTCGGCGGTGGTGTGCTCGACCGACACCTACGCGCAGGGGTTCCCTGAAGAAGGGCGCAAGCGGGCGATGAAGTGGCTGAAGATGCATGCCCAGTATGACGATGCGCACCCGTGGGAGGCGCTGGAAATCATCTGTACCCTGGCCGGTGAGAACCCGACCCTGGGCTTGCGGACCGAGCTGCGCAGGGCGATCTGCAAGAGTTACGACTGCATGTTCCTGTTCCTGGAGCGCTGCATGCAGCTGGAAGGGCGCCAGCAAGGCCGTATGCGGCCGGCGTTGGCTGCGGGCTGATCGCTTTCCTGTACCGGCCTCTTCGCGGGCTTGCCCGCTCCCACAGGATCACCGCAACCCTCAAGGATTGCGCCCTGCCTGTGGGAGCGGGCAAGCCCGCGAAGAGGCCGATGCAGGTTTATTGGGCGTTGAACGCCTGCCCGTTCACCCCTGTGCTGTCCGGCCCCATCAGGTACAGGTACACCGGCATGATTTCTTCGGGCAGCGGGTTGTTCTGCGGGTTCTCGCCGGGGTAGGCCTGGGCCCGCATCGCCGTGCGCGTGGCGCCTGGATTGATGCTGTTGGAACGTACCGGCGCCACGCCTTCCAGTTCATCGGCCAAGGTCTGCATCAGGCCCTCGGTGGCGAACTTCGACACGCCATAGGCGCCCCAGTAAGCCCGGCCCTTGCGCCCGACGCTGCTGCTGGTGAATACCACCGATGCGTCTTCCGACAGCTTCAGCAGCGGCAGCAGGGTGCTGGTGAGCATGAAGGTGGCATTGACGTTGATGTGCATCACGCGCATGAAGTTGTCGCCTGACAGCTGTTCCAGCGGCGTGCGCGGACCGATGATCGACGCGTTGTTGAGCAGGCCGTCAAGGCGGCCGAACTGGCCTTCGATCATCGCCGCCAGCTCGTCATACTGGTGTGGCAGGGCGGTTTCCAGGTTGAACGGGATGACCACCGGCTGCGGGTGACCGGCAGCTTCGATCTGGTCGTAGACCTCGTTCAGGTTGGCCTCGGTCTTGCCCAGCAGCAGCACGGTGGCACCTAGTGCGGCATAGGCCTTGGCAGCCGCGGCACCAATGCCACGGCCGGCACCGGTAACCAGGATGACCCGGCCTTGCAGCAGGTCGGGGCGGGCGGTGTAGTCGAACATGGTTCTGTCCTTCGAGTTCGTGTGGGCGGCCTGGGGCTATCGTAGGAGCGGGTTTACCCGCGAATGCGTCCGATCAGGCGCCAGTGTTGTCTGGGCTGGCGCATTCGCAGGTGAACCCGCTCCTACAAAGAGGCGGTGCCCGGTCATCGGTCTGGGTTCAGCAGCCGCACAGCGCGCTGTCGATCACTTTGCGCAGTTCCAGCGGGTGGTCCACCACCACGTCGGCACCCCAGTTGTTGGGGTTGTCCTCTGGATGAATATAGCCGTAGCGCACCGCCGCCGTGCGGGTGCCGGCGTCGCGGCCAGACTCGATGTCGCGCAGGTCGTCGCCGACGAACAGTACACTGGCCGGGTCCAGGTTCAGCGTCTTGCAGGCCAGGATCACTGGCTCGGGGTCGGGTTTGCTGTTTTTCACATGGTCCGGGCAGATCAACAGCGCCGAACGCTCGGCCAGGCCCAGTTGCTGCATGATCGGCTCGGCGAAGCGCACCGGCTTGTTGGTGACTACGCCCCACAGCAGGTTGCCTTTCTCGATGTCGGCCAGCAGCTCGGCCATGCCCTCGAACAGCTTGCTGTGCACCGCGCAGTCACGCTGGTAACGCTCGAGGAACTCCAGGCGCAGGGCCTCGAAGCCGTCAGCCTCCGGGTCCATGGCGAACGCAGTGGCAACCATCGCGCGGGCGCCACCCGAGATCACGCCACGGATCAGGTTGTCGTCAACGGCCGGCAGCCTGCGTTCGGCGAGCATGGCCTGGCAAATGGCGATGAAGTCCGGCGCCGTGTCCAGCAAGGTGCCGTCCATGTCGAAGAGTACTGCTCGCAAACGCATGCTTATTCCTCGCGCAGGGTCTGGATCATGTAGTTGACGTCGACGTCGCTGTTGAGCTTGTAGTGCTTGGTCAGCGGGTTGTAGGTGAGGCCGATGATGTCCTTCACCTGCAGGCCGGCATCGCGGCTCCAGGCGCCCAGCTCGGACGGGCGGATGAACTTCTTGAAGTCATGGGTGCCGCGCGGCAGCATCTTCAGGATGTACTCGGCGCCGACGATGGCCAGCAGGTAGGCCTTGGGGTTGCGGTTGATGGTGGAGAAGAACACCTGGCCACCAGGCTTGACCATGCGGTAACAGGCGCGAATCACCGAAGACGGGTCGGGCACGTGCTCGAGCATTTCCAGGCAGGTGACCACGTCGAACTGTTCAGGCATTTCCTCGGCCAGGGCTTCGGCGGTGATCTGCCGGTATTCCACCTGCACGCCCGACTCCAGCTGGTGCAGCTGGGCCACTGCCAGCGGTGCTTCACCCATGTCGATACCGGTGACCGTGGCACCGCGCAGGGCCATGGCTTCGCTGAGGATGCCGCCACCGCAACCCACGTCCAGCACTTTCTTGCCGGCCAGGCTGGCGCGCTCGTCGATCCAGTTGACGCGCAGCGGGTTGATTTCGTGCAGCGGCTTGAACTCGCTTTCGCGGTCCCACCAGCGGTGGGCCAGCGCTTCGAACTTGGCGATTTCGGCGCGGTCGACGTTGCTCATTGAACAGTCCTCTGAAACTTCGCAAAATTGCGTCGGAGTATACCCGAGCGCTCGGCCCCGAGGGTCGCTATAATCGCCGGCTTTTGATATCCGAATGACGGGGAGAGGCAATGCGCGAGCGACTTTTGGCGGCGGAGAAGGTGACCGCGATCCGCTGGCAGGGCGGCGCCTTGCACCTGCTCGACCAGCGCCTGCTGCCGTCGGAGGAGCGTTGGCTGGCCTGCGACAATGTTGCGCAGGTGGCCGCAGCCATCCGCGACATGGCGGTGCGTGGCGCCTCGGCAATCGGTATTGCCGCAGCTTACGGCCTGGTACTGGCCCTTGAAGAGCGGCTGGCCGAAGGCGGCGATTGGGAAATGGACCTGGAAGACGACTTTCTCACCCTTGCCGAAGCGCGTCCTACCGCCGCCAACTTGTTCTGGGCGCTGAACCGCATGCGCGAGCGCCTGCAGCGCCTGCGGCCGGAAGAAGACGCTCTGGCAGCGCTGGAGGCCGAAGCGGCGGCCATTCACGAGAGCGACCGTGAGGCCAACCTGACCATGGCCCAGCAGGGTATCGAGCTGATCCGACGCCATCAGGGCAATGCCCAGGCCCTGCTCACCTTCGGCAATGCCGGCGCCCTTGCCACTGGCGGCTTTGGCACCGCGCTGGGGGTGATCCGTGCCGGCTACCTGGAAGGCATGGTCGAGCGGGTTTATGCCGGTGAAACTCGCCCTTGGCTGCAGGGCTCCCGTCTGACCGGCTGGGAACTGGCCAACGAGGGCATCCCGGTGACCCTTTGTGCCGACTCTGCGCTGGCCCACCTCATGAAGACCAAAGGCATCACCTGGGTGGTGGTGGGGGCGGACTGCATCGCTGCCAATGGCGACATGGCCGGCAAGATCGGCACCTATCAGCTGGCCGTCAGTGCCATGCACCATGGCGTGCGCTTCATGGTGGTGGCGCCGAGCACCAGCATCGACCTGAACCTGGCCACGGGCGAGGATATCCCGCTGGAGGAGCGTGACGCCGACGAGTGGCTGGACTTCGGCGGTACCCGGGTGTCGCCGGGTGTCGAGGTATTCAACCCGGTGTTCGATGTGACCCCGGCCGACCTGATTGACGTTATCGTGACCGAACGGGGTGTTGTCGAGCGCCCGGATACCGCCAAACTGGCCCAGTTGATTTGCCGCAAGCGCCTGCACTGATTTTGTATTGCCTCACCGGCCTTTTCGCGGGCTTGCCTGCTCCCGCAGGGATATCGCATGGCCTTAGGGCTGTGGTGAACCTGTGGGAGCGGGCGAGCCCGCGAAGAGGCCGGTGCAGGCAATACAAAAACCAGGTTTCAAACGCGGCTGAGACCAACTGCCACCTCTCCCCACCGCCCCCGCGTTTGTGATAACATCCGGCAGTTTCCAAGACCGCCCATCACGGCGGCCTTCATTGCGCAGATCCATGGCACAACTCATTGATTTGTCGTAAGTCGTCGCACCCTTATGCGCTGCGGCGGCGAGCTTCGTTCGGCCCTTGATGGAGCTGCGAAGTTTCACCAGAAAAAGGAATCAGGCTTCTCATGGGCGAACTGGCCAAAGAAATCCTCCCGGTCAATATCGAAGACGAACTGAGACAGTCTTACCTCGACTACGCGATGAGCGTGATTGTCGGGCGAGCGCTGCCCGATGCGCGTGACGGCTTGAAGCCCGTGCATCGCCGCGTTCTCTATGCGATGAGCGAACTGGGCAACGACTGGAACAAACCGTACAAGAAATCCGCCCGTGTGGTCGGTGACGTGATCGGTAAGTACCACCCGCACGGCGACACTGCGGTCTACGACACCATCGTGCGTATGGCTCAGCCGTTCTCGTTGCGCTACCTGCTGGTCGACGGCCAGGGCAACTTCGGTTCGGTGGACGGCGACAACGCCGCAGCCATGCGATACACCGAAGTGCGCATGACCAAACTGGCCCACGAGCTGCTGGCCGACCTGCACAAGGAAACCGTCGATTGGGTGCCCAACTACGACGGCACCGAGCAGATCCCGGCGGTCATGCCGACGCGTATTCCCAACCTGCTGGTCAACGGTTCCAGCGGTATCGCCGTGGGCATGGCGACCAATATTCCGCCGCATAACCTCGGCGAGGTCATCGATGGCTGCCTGGCGCTCATCGACAACCCGGAAGTCACCATCGATGAACTGATGCAGCACATCCCTGGCCCGGACTTCCCGACTGCCGGCATCATCAACGGTCGCCAGGGCATCATCGAGGCCTATCGCACCGGCCGTGGCCGTATCTACATGCGCGCCCGCTCCGAGATCGAAGACATCGACAAGGTTGGCGGCCGCCAGCAGATCGTGATCACCGAGCTGCCGTACCAGCTGAACAAGGCGCGCCTGATCGAAAAGATCGCCGAGCTGGTCAAAGAGAAGAAGATCGAAGGCATCACCGAGCTGCGCGACGAGTCCGACAAGGACGGCATGCGCATCGTCATCGAGCTGCGTCGCGGCGAGGTGCCGGAGGTGGTGCTGAACAACCTCTACCAGCAAACCCAGCTGCAGAGCGTGTTCGGCATCAACGTGGTGGCCCTGGTCGACGGCCGTCCGCGGCTGCTGAACCTCAAGGACCTGCTCGAAGCGTTCGTGCGTCACCGCCGTGAGGTGGTGACTCGCCGTACGGTATTCGAGCTGCGCAAGGCCCGTGAACGTGGCCATATCCTTGAAGGCCAGGCGGTCGCGCTGTCCAACATCGACCCGGTCATTGCCCTGATCAAGGCTTCGCCGACGCCGTCCGAAGCCAAGGAAGCCCTGGTTTCCACGCCGTGGGAATCCAGTGCCGTGCAGGTCATGGTCGAGCGCGCCGGCGCCGATTCCTGCCGCCCTGAGGACCTGCCGGAGCAGTACGGCCTGCATGACGGCAAGTACTTCCTGTCGCCGGAACAGGCCCAGGCCATTCTCGACCTGCGCCTGCACCGCCTGACCGGCCTGGAGCACGAGAAGCTGCTGGCCGAGTACCAGGAAATCCTCGAGCAGATCGGCGAGCTGATCCGCATCCTCAGCAGCGCCGAGCGCCTGATGGAAGTGATTCGCGAGGAGCTGGAGGCCATCCGTGCCGAGTACGGCGATGCCCGTCGCACCGAAATCCTCAATGCCAGCCACGACCTCAACTACGGCGACATGATCCCGGAAGAAGAGCGCGTGGTCACCATCTCCCATGGTGGTTATGCCAAGACCCAGCCATTGTCCGCCTACCAGGCCCAGCGCCGCGGTGGCAAAGGCAAGTCGGCGACCGGCGTGAAGGACGAGGACTACATCGAGCACCTGCTGGTCGCCAACAGCCACGCCACCCTGTTGCTGTTCTCCAGCAAGGGCAAGGTGTACTGGAAGAAGACCTACGAAATCCCCGAAGCGTCCCGCGCTGCCCGTGGTCGCCCGCTGGTCAACCTGCTGCCGCTGGAGGAGGGTGAGCGCATCACCGCCATGCTGCAGATCGACCTCGAAGCGCTGCAGCAGAACGCCGACCTCGACGAAGAACTGGAAGAAGCTGATGACACCGTGCTCGAGGGTGAGCTGGTAGAGGCCGAGGAAGTCGACGAAGAAGACGGTGACACCCCGGAGTGGGTTGCAGAGCCGACCGGCGCGTACATCTTCATGGCGACCGCTTCCGGTACCGTCAAGAAGACCCCGCTGGTGCAGTTCGCCCGTCCGCGCTCCAACGGCCTGATCGCCCTGAAGCTGAAAGAAGGCGACACCCTGATTGCCGCGGCCATCACCGATGGTGCCAAGGAAGTCATGATGTTCTCCGACGCTGGCAAGGTCATCCGCTTTGCCGAGAGCGTCGTGCGTGAAATGGGTCGCAACGCCCGTGGTGTACGCGGCATGAAGCTGGGCAAAGGTCAGCAGATCATTTCGATGCTGATCCCGGAGTCCGGCTCGCAGATCCTCACCGCCTCCGAGCGTGGCTTTGGCAAGCGCACCCCGCTGTCCAAGTTCCCACGTCGCGGCCGCGGTGGCCAGGGTGTGATCGCCATGGGTACCAAGGGGCGCAACGGCTTGCTGATCGGTGCTATCCAGGTGCAGGAAGGCGAGGAGATCATGCTGATTTCCGACCAGGGCACGCTGGTTCGCACCCGGGTTGGCGAGGTGTCCAGCCTGAGCCGCAACACCCAGGGGGTTACGTTGATCAAGCTGGCGGCCGATGAGACGCTGGTGGGCCTGGAGCGTATCCAGGAGCCGTCCGAGGACGAACTCGATGAGGTGATCGAGACGGACGAGGAGGGTGTCGAGGCTGTAGCGCCAGACAATGAAAATGAAGAAGCAGCGGGTACCGAAGAGGCCCCGCAAGAGTAAGCAAGCGTGAAACCCGAACGGGGCGACCAAGGTCGCCCCGTTTGACTGATAACAGCTGGCAAAGCCCGACCTTGTGGGAGCGGGCATGCCCGCGAAGCAGACACTGCGGTAGATGGCACCGGCTTTGCCGGTGTTCGCGGGCTCGCCCGCTCCCACAGGGTCGCTGCTAACCCATGTGATAGTTTTTGTTCTATTTGGCAGAGCGAGAGTGGATGTGAGCAAACGAGCCTTTAACTTCTGCGCAGGCCCTGCCGCGCTTCCTGACGCTGTCCTGCAGCGCGCACAGGCCGAGATGCTGGACTGGCGTGGTAAGGGCTTGTCGGTGATGGAAATGAGCCATCGCAGCGACGATTACGTGGCCATCGCCGAAAAGGCCGAGCAGGACCTGCGTGACCTGCTGTCCGTCCCCTCCAACTACAAGGTGCTGTTCCTGCAAGGGGGCGCCAGCCAGCAGTTTGCTGAAATCCCGCTGAACCTGCTGCCGGAAAACGGCACAGCCGACTACATCGAAACCGGCATCTGGTCGAAGAAGGCCATCGAGGAAGCGCGCCGTTTCGGCAACGTCAACGTCGCTGCCACTGCCAAGCCTTACGACTACCTGGCCATCCCCGGCCAGAACGAGTGGAGCCTGACCAAAAACGCTGCCTACGTGCACTATGCGTCCAACGAGACCATCGGTGGCCTGCAGTTTGACTGGGTGCCGCAAACCGGTGACGTGCCGTTGGTGGTCGATATGTCGTCCGACATCCTCTCGCGCCCGATCGATGTGTCGCAGTACGGCCTGATCTACGCCGGCGCGCAGAAGAATATCGGCCCAAGCGGCCTGGTGGTGGTGATCGTGCGCGAAGACCTGTTGGGTCATGCCCGCAGCAGCTGCCCGACCATGCTCGACTACAAGGTTTCGGCTGACAACGGGTCGATGTACAACACCCCGGCCACCTACTCCTGGTACCTCTCGGGCCTGGTCTTCGAGTGGCTGAAGGAGCAGGGTGGTGTTGATGCCATGGAGCAGCGCAACCGTGCCAAGAAAGACCGCCTCTACGGCTTCATCGACCGCAGCGAGTTCTATACCAACCCGATCAGCGTCAACGCCCGTTCGTGGATGAACGTGCCGTTCCGCCTGGCTGACGAGCGCCTGGACAAGGCCTTCCTCGCTGGCGCCGACGCGCGTGGCCTGCTCAACCTCAAGGGCCACCGTTCGGTTGGCGGCATGCGTGCCTCCATCTACAACGCCCTGGGCCTGGAAGCGGTAGAAGCGCTGGTAGGCTACATGGCTGAATTCGAGAAGGAGCATGGCTGATATGTCCGAACAGGAGCTCAAGGCGCTGCGCGTGCGCATCGACAGCCTCGACGAGAAAATCCTCGAGCTGATCAGCGACCGCGCCCGCTGCGCCGAAGAAGTAGCCCGGGTCAAGACTGCCTCGCTCAAGGAAGGCGAGAAGCCGGTGTTCTACCGTCCCGAGCGTGAAGCTGCGGTGCTCAAGCGCGTGATGGAGCGCAACAAGGGGCCGCTGGGCAACGAAGAGATGGCGCGGCTGTTCCGCGAAATCATGTCGTCGTGCCTGGCCTTGGAAGAACCGCTGAAAATCGCCTACCTCGGCCCAGAAGGCACCTTCACCCAGGCGGCGGCCATGAAGCACTTCGGTCACGCGGTGATCAGTCGCCCGATGGCGGCCATCGACGAAGTGTTCCGTGAGGTGGCGGCCGGTGCCGTCAACTTCGGTGTGGTGCCGGTGGAAAACTCCACTGAAGGTGCGGTCAGCCACACCCTGGACAGCTTCCTCGAGCATGACATGGTGATTTGCGGTGAGGTCGAGCTGCGTATTCACCACCACCTGCTGGTGGGCGAGAACACCAAGACCGACAGCATCACCCGCATCTACTCCCACGCCCAGTCGCTGGCCCAGTGCCGCAAGTGGCTGGACGCGCACTACCCGAACGTGGAGCGCGTGGCTGTATCGAGCAATGCCGAAGCGGCCAAGCGGGTCAAGGGTGAGTGGAATTCGGCGGCGATCGCCGGTGACATGGCGGCCAACCTGTACGGTTTGACCCGTCTGGCCGAGAAGATCGAAGACCGCCCGGACAACTCCACGCGCTTCCTGATGATCGGCAACCAGGAAGTACCGCCGACCGGCGACGACAAGACCTCGATCATCGTTTCGATGAGCAACAAGCCAGGTGCCTTGCATGAGTTGCTGGTGCCGTTCTATCAGAACGGCATCGACCTGACCCGTATCGAGACCCGCCCGTCGCGCAGCGGCAAGTGGACCTACGTGTTCTTCATCGACTTCGTCGGCCACCACCGCGACCCGCTGATCAAGGCGGTGCTCGAGCAGATCAGCCAGGAGGCTGTGGCGCTGAAGGTGCTGGGCTCTTATCCGAAGGCGGTGCTTTGATTCAGGGGCCTTGGGGCTGCCTTGCAGCCCTTCGCGGGCATGCCCGCTCCCACAGTGAGCATGTGATGCCGATCTCTGCGGGAGCGGGCGAGCCCGCGAAGGGCCGCGCCGCGGCCCCAATGGCCCTCACAGGCTACCTAGATTTCTGAACAGGGTTCGCACCAGTGGTAAATGCAGCAAAAACCAAACCCGCGCCCATCATCGACCGCCTGGTCGTGGTCGGCCTGGGCCTGATCGGCGGCTCGTTCGCCAAGGGCCTGCGTGAAAGCGGCCTGTGCCGCGAAGTGGTCGGTGTCGACCTGGATGCCCTCTCGCGCAAGCAGGCTGTGGCCTTGGGGGTGGTCGACCGCTGCGAAGAAGACCTCGCCGCCGCTTGTGTGGGCGCCGATGTCATCCAGCTGGCCGTACCGATCCTGGCCATGGAAAAAGTCCTGGCGCGCCTGGCCCTGCTAGACCTGGGTGATGCGATCATCACCGACGTTGGCAGCGCCAAGGGCAACGTCGTGCGTGAGGCGCGTGCCGTCTTCGGTGCACGCCTGCCGCGCTTCGTCCCGGGCCACCCCATCGCCGGGTCCGAGCAGAGCGGGGTAGAGGCGTCCAATGCCACCTTGTTCCGCCGGCACAAGGTCATCCTCACGCCGCTGGCCGAAACCGACCCCGCCGCGCTGGCCATGGTTGACCGCCTGTGGCGTGCGCTGGATGCCGATGTGGAGCACATGTCGGTCGAGCGCCATGACGAAGTACTGGCCGCCACCAGCCATCTGCCACACCTGCTGGCCTTTGGCCTGGTCGACTCGCTGGCCAAACGCAATGAAAACCTCGAGATCTTCCGGTACGCTGCGGGTGGATTCCGCGATTTCACAAGAATCGCCGGCAGCGACCCGACCATGTGGCATGACATCTTCCTCGCCAACCGCGACGCTGTCCTGCGCACACTTGATACATATCGCAGCGATCTCGACGCCTTGCGCGACGCGATCGCTGAAGGGGATGGGCACCAGCTGCTGGGTGTATTCACCCGCGCACGGGCTGCCCGCGAGCATTTCAGTAAAATCCTGGCCCGCCGGGCCTATGTGGACGCTATGAACGCCAACGATCTGATTTTCCAGGCCCAACCGGGTGGCCGCCTGAACGGGCGGATCCGTGTACCGGGCGACAAGTCGATTTCCCATCGCTCGATCATGCTCGGCTCGCTGGCCGAAGGTACTACCGAGGTCGAAGGCTTCCTCGAAGGCGAAGACGCGCTGGCGACCCTGCAGGCATTTCGTGACATGGGTGTGGTCATCGAAGGCCCCAACCACGGTCGCGTGACCATTCACGGCGTGGGCCTGCATGGCCTCAAGCCGCCACCAGGGCCGCTGTACGTGGGTAACTCCGGTACCTCGATGCGCCTGCTGTCGGGCCTGTTGGCCGGTCAGTCGTTCGATGTCACCATGACCGGCGACGCCTCGCTGTCCAAGCGCCCGATGAACCGTGTGGCCAACCCGCTGCGCGAAATGGGTGCTGTGGTCGAAACCGGCCCGGACGGCCGCCCGCCGCTGACCATTCGTGGTGGCCACAAGCTCAAAGGGCTGACCTACACGCTGCCGATGGCTAGCGCCCAGGTCAAATCCTGCCTGTTGCTGGCTGGTCTGTACGCCGAAGGCAAGACCACTGTCACCGAGCCTGCGCCTACCCGTGACCACACCGAGCGCATGCTGCGCGGTTTTGGCTACTCGGTCGACAGCAATGGTCCGGTGGCCTCGCTGCAGTCCGGTGGCAAGCTGACCGCTACCCGGATCGAAGTGCCGGCTGACATTTCCTCGGCAGCGTTCTTCCTGGTGGCAGCCTCTATCGCTGAAGGCTCCGAGCTGGTGCTGGAGCATGTCGGCATCAACCCGACCCGTACCGGCGTGATCGACATCCTGCGCCTGATGGGCGGCGACATCACCCTGGAAAACCAGCGTGAGGTGGGCGGCGAGCCTGTGGCCGACCTGCGTGTGCGCGGTGCCAAGCTGAAGGGTATCGACATTCCTGAAGCATTGGTGCCGCTGGCCATCGACGAATTCCCGGTATTGTTCGTGGCGGCTGCCTGCGCTGAAGGGCGTACCGTGCTGCGTGGCGCCGAAGAGCTGCGGGTCAAGGAGTCCGACCGCATCCAGGTGATGGCCGATGGCCTGATCACCTTGGGCATCAAGTGCGAGCCGACCCCGGACGGCATCATCATCGACGGCGGCCAGTTGGGCGGCGGCGAAGTGCATGGGCATGGTGATCACCGCATCGCCATGGCCTTCAGTGTGGCCTCGCTGCGCGCCAGTGCACCGATTCGCATTCACGACTGCGCCAACGTCGCCACCTCGTTCCCCAACTTCCTGGCGCTGTGTGCCGAAGTGGGTATTCGCGTGGCAGAAGAGGGCAAGTCGTGAATTCGCTGGCACCGGTTATTACCATCGACGGGCCAAGCGGCTCGGGCAAGGGCACAGTCGCCGGGCTGATGGCCCGCGAGCTGGGCTGGAAGCTGCTGGACTCCGGCGCGCTGTATCGCTTGCTGGCATTCAATGCGAGCAACCACGGCGTCGACCTGACCAACGAAGAGCTGCTGACCAAGCTTGCCGCTCATCTGGATGTGCAGTTCATCGCTGCCGAGCCCGGTAAGCTGCAGCAGATCATCCTTGAGGGTGAGGACGTCAGCAACGTCATCCGTACCGAAACCGTCGGTGCCGGTGCATCGATGGTGGCGTCGCTGCCGGCGGTGCGTGATGCGCTGCTGGTGCGTCAGCGTGAGTTCCGCGAAGTGCCGGGGCTGATTGCTGACGGGCGCGACATGGGTACCGTGGTGTTCCCGGACGCGCCATTGAAGGTCTTCCTCACCGCCAGCGCGGAGGAGCGCGCACGTCGCCGCTACCTGCAGTTGAAGGGCAAGGGTGAAGATGTTAGTCTGTCGAGTCTGCTGGATGAGATTCGTGCACGTGATGAACGTGACACCCAACGTGCAGTGGCCCCGCTGAAACCAGCGGCCGATGCCATTCAGTTGGACTCTACCGAGTTGTCCATCGAGCAGGTGTTGCAACGTATCAGAAGCGAGATCGCCCAGCGCGACCTTATCTGATAGCCAGGAAAGCAGGCAGGGGCACCAGTCAACGTCCTGCCGGCTTTCCTTTACTTAAAACGAACCCACATTGTCTGGAATGTGGTTATGGGCGTTTGTTTCGCCCGAATCTACAGGAATTAAAATGAGCGAAAGCTTTGCAGAACTCTTTGAAGAAAGCCTGAAAACCCTCAATCTTCAGCCGGGTGCGATCATCACCGGTATCGTTGTCGACATCGACGGCGACTGGGTTACCGTACACGCTGGCCTGAAGTCTGAGGGCGTCATCCCGCTCGAGCAGTTCTACAACGAAGCTGGCGAGCTGACCATCAAGGTCGGTGACGAAGTTCACGTTGCGCTGGACGCGGTCGAAGACGGCTTTGGCGAAACCAAACTGTCCCGTGAAAAAGCCAAGCGCGCCGAGTGCTGGATTGTTCTGGAAGCAGCTTTCGCCGCCGAAGAAGTGGTCAAGGGCGTTATCAACGGTAAGGTTAAGGGCGGCTTCACTGTCGACGTTAACGGCATCCGTGCGTTCCTGCCGGGCTCCCTGGTTGATGTCCGCCCAGTGCGCGACACCACCCACCTGGAAGGCAAAGAGCTGGAATTCAAGGTCATCAAGCTGGACCAGAAGCGCAACAACGTTGTCGTTTCCCGTCGCAGCGTGCTGGAAGCCGAGAACAGCGCCGAGCGCGAAGCCCTGCTGGAAACCCTGCAGGAAGGCCAGCAAGTCAAAGGTATCGTCAAGAACCTCACCGACTACGGCGCATTCGTGGACCTGGGCGGTATCGACGGCCTGCTGCACATCACCGACATGGCCTGGAAGCGCATCAAGCACCCATCGGAAATCGTTAACGTTGGCGACGAAGTCGACGTACGCGTTCTGAAGTTCGACCGTGAGCGCAACCGCGTTTCGCTGGGTCTGAAGCAGATGGGCGAAGATCCGTGGGTAGCTATCACTGCCCGTTACCCAGAAGGTACTCGCGTACAGGCTCGCGTTACCAACCTGACCGACTACGGCTGCTTCGCTGAGCTGGAAGAAGGCGTTGAAGGTCTGGTACACGTTTCCGAAATGGACTGGACCAACAAGAACATCCACCCGTCGAAAGTCGTTCAGGTTGGCGACGAAGTGGAAGTCATGGTTCTGGACATCGACGAAGAGCGTCGTCGTATCTCCCTGGGCATCAAGCAGTGCAAGTCCAACCCATGGGAAGACTTCTCCGGCCAGTTCAACAAGGGTGACAAGATCACCGGTACCATCAAGTCGATCACCGACTTCGGTATCTTCATTGGCCTGGACGGCGGCATCGACGGCCTGGTTCACCTGTCCGACATCTCCTGGAACGAAACCGGCGAAGAAGCCGTACGTCGTTTCAAGAAGGGCGACGAGCTGGAAACCGTCATCCTGTCGGTCGACCCAGAGCGCGAGCGCATCTCCCTGGGCATCAAGCAGCTGGAAGACGATCCGTTCTCCAACTTCGTTGCTGTCAATGACAAGGGCGCTATCGTCAAGGGCATCGTGAAAGAAGTTGACGCCAAAGGCGCCATCGTCACCCTGGCCGACGACATCGAAGCCACTCTGAAAGCTTCCGAAATCAGCCGTGACCGCGTTGAAGACGCGCGTAACGTTCTGAAGGAAGGCGAAGAGATCGAAGCCAAGATCATCAGCGTTGATCGCAAGTCCCGCGTTATCAGCCTGTCGATCAAATCGAAAGACGACGCTGAAGAGCGCGAAGCTATCCAGAGCCTGAAAAACGCTCCGGAAGCTGCTGCCGATACCACCATGGCTGCGCTGCTGCGCGAAGCAATGGCCAAGCAGAACTGAGTTCTGTTTGATCGGTAAAAAGGGCGACCCTCGGGTCGCCCTTTTTTTATGCCTGCAATCAAGCGGCGCGGCGGTTGTCACCGCTGGACCACGCCAGCTTCAGGCTGGCACAACCCAGTGTACGGTGGATGACACCGGCATCGCCGGTGTTCGCGGGTAAACCCGCGCCT